>JAHJHM010000042.1 GCA_018823915.1 Candidatus Omnitrophota bacterium | reverse complement strand
TATTACTTTAGGGCAGTAGACATAAGAGCACTTTTAGAAGAGGCAATGGAGGATTACAAAAATGCCTGTAGTATTTTTAATATAAAACTTTCTCCTATTAAGGGAGTCAAAAGATTGCCTTTGGTTGATGGCGAAGCCAAAATGTTGCTAATGGCTATTAAAAGAGTATATTCCAATTCGCTTTATTATCTTAAAAAGAAAATAAAAGAGAAAAAGATAAAAGCTCCCCGAATAGACACCTTTCTTTTTAGAGAAAAAAATTGGATCAGGATTGAGATCTCTGATAATGCCGGAGGAATACCCTTGGAGATGAAAGAAAAGATATTTATTCTGGGCCAAAGCAGTAAGTTGGGTGGCAGCGGTGTCGGCTGTAACTTTCTTAAACAGGTTGTGGAAGATCATGGGGGTAAGGTGTGGGAAGAGGGCAGCTATGGAGAAGGGGTAAAATTTATTATAAAACTACCTGGCTCTAACCCAGTTCTTAACAGCCCTCAACTTCCAGCTGTCAGCTGTCAGTTAATAAAGGGAATTACCGCCTCGCCGCTGGAGGGAAAGGGTCGCTGTATCCATCCCCCCAAACTATTAAGTAACTTGGAAAATTATCAGCAAACCTCATCACCCATTTCTCTGCTTCATCCTTTCTCCGATGACGATTTGCTAAATAAAATAGTTAAAAATAGCATATTGTTTTCAGATAATCCAATGATTCGACATTTAGGTAAAGTTGCCACAGGTATGCGGCTGAATGGTAGTCCTCAATGGACAGAATTAATTCATGGGGCGATACTTAGCTGTTTTATCTATAGCCTTCTTGCAGGCATAACAAAAAAGAAAGCAGGACAGCTAGATGTACTCTGGGTGCCGGCAACAAAGGGGATGATTTTGACCGTGAGCGATATGGGTTTAATCCCCGAGGAATTTAGTGACGATATTGAACTGCTGAGATTAAATAAAATAACTGCCGAGGCTGTTCACGAAGTGATTAAAGGAGAAAACAAAATTTCTATTGTCTCCAGCCCAATACAATTAGCTCATAGCTCTAAGCTCATAGCTGATAGGCAAGGTGTTTCGCCAAGAGCTAAATATGACGCCTCGCCGGTGGGAAATACTTTATCTCTAACATCTTCATCGCCAACTAATTACGCAGAAACGACACCATCTCCATTTTCTGAAATTAGGGTTTGTGCGGATAGAAAGCTGGGTAGGCATTTTGTCCTATTTTCCCAGTTAAAAAAAGAAGGCGGCAATGATGGTGCTATTTGCATTGAATCTCAGAGTAGTGCCACTAATTCCTTTGTCCTTGCTAAGCAGGATATTAAACAAGCTACGCCTATTACTATTGGCTCCGGCAAGTCAGTTAAGTTTCATTGGCGCATAGAGGTGTGGGAGAGTTTGAGACTTGATGATCCCGCCCGCATAAGCAGCCCTTTAACTGATATTGAAACTGGAACAAAACAAGTCAGACCTGAAGTGTCCCACGTGACACACTTTAAGTCTGACTTAGAATGTGTCATTGAGGAGATGAAAGGGGCAGCCTTTTCCGCCTCGCCGGTGGTAACCGTAAAAAATGAGATTTTAGCACTTGATATGGATGTTATAGAAGATTCTTTTTGGGGAAAAGACCCAGAATTCGTAAAACGACAATGGCAAGAGATTATATGCCTGGCTAAGAGGACAAAATTTAGAGCGATAGGCTGGCATAACACATATTGGAAAAAGGTATGTTTGATATTAAGTGAAGGATTAAGGGGTAGAGAGAGCGACAACATTTTGCAATTTCATACCCTCAATTTTACTTCGGAACTATACATAGAAAATAACTCACGCGTTTTATCTAACCTTGCTAAAGAGGTGATTAACAATGAAGATACTTATGGCTATGTTGGCGGCATTGAGAATCATGCAGTTTTCATATTTTCTCTAGGAGTTCTTGAAGGATGGAAGAAAGGAACATTAAATGATTGCCCTAAGAATTTTACAAGAGAGTTTATAGGGAGATATCCGGAAAGAAAAATATCTACTTTGAAACTTAAAGTATTAGATCTTAGAATAGATGCGAAAGACGTAGAGGAGATTAGTTTGGCATATTATCAAAGCCACAAAGATAGTTATTATTATGGAGAGCTATATTTTAAGGTGTTATGCTTGAAGTCAATTTGGCTTGATAGATTGGCAGATCTTTTGCTGAATATAAAAGAAAACGGCGCCGCCTCGCCGGGATTACAAGACGCTTTATTCAACCCGTTGATTCAGAAGAAGTTAGGAAAGAAATCCAGCAGCCCGGCTACATTTAATGAAACTATTCAATATGCTGCAGTTTCAAGATGTGGTTCGATAAGCCTGCTTTCTTCAAGAGGCCTGATGCCTTTAATTTTTACAAATACTATTGGTTGGTTTAATTCTTTGCGCAGTAAGGCTATTTCTTTACTTTTTGCAGTAAATTCAGGATCATTTTCAATCTCGAATGCAATTAGAGCATTATCAGGAAGCTTACGAGTAATCTCTTCGTGGGCAATGACAAAACGATCAAATTCAGTACTTATTTCCAGGGATTTCTCAAAGTATTCTTTATCCGTCATTTTCAACCTCCTTCAAAAATTGTTCTTGATAAAGTTCCCAGTTAGATTTTATATCGTTCAAGGCAAAAGTCAAAGTATCGCTGAGGTTTTGGATGCTGTCGAGCGTAGTTTTTCGCACTTTACCACTGGCAGATATAAGGTCTTTATGCGCAAAACCATGCGCCGTATCATAGCGAAGAATTGGCCACCAACGATTTCTATACCAAATTTCCAGTTGCACGGAAAACTCTGTTATCCATTTGCCTATTCGGCGGTGATAATGCCTGCGACGACAATCTATCCCCAAGTAGTTAATATATTTTCTCTCAGTGAGTTGCATAAAATTATGCTATCATTAGTCTTTTTTCTTGTCAAGAAGAAAAAAGGTTTCAGCCCAATTTTAACAGGATTAAGGATTAAGCACACAGGATTAAGATTTCAGGATTCAGAATTAAGCATTCAGAATCCAAGATTATCTGTGTATTATGGATTATGCATTCTGTATTCTGTCCGAAGTTTCGCTTCGGACAATTATTATCTACTAATAATTGGCAGCTCGGAGGCGGTTATAGAAGAGGGGAGCTTAGGCTTTACGGATTCTATAACGTCTCTTTTGAGCGATTATCAAACTTCCCAGGAGATCCTTTTCAGGAATACGGGAAAGAAGATCTTTGACAACGGAGATGATGTCATTAACAGAAAGGAGATGTACTCGCAGGAGAATGATTCCACATTGGGCGGTAACAGGATAACGCAGGATATTGCCGAAATCAGTATCGCGGGTAATAAGGATGAGAGAGTTTTTGTTTATGGGTTCGTAGATTTTTTGGTCAGAGGCCCTGGGGTCAATGTCCCTAATATCAATGACGTTATGTCTCAAGGTTTTAAGATGGCCGGTGATGCTTCTGGGACAATCAGCGTCAATGAGGAATTTCATCTTTTCTTGGTATCAGTTATTCCGCCTACGCCAAGGCTTTGGCGGACAGGCAGCTATTCGCAATCCCTGCCTGGCCGGCAGGCAGGCGCTATCTGCGATTCGCTATCCGCTAAGATTGCCGCCTCGCCGATGAAAAATGTTTTCTCTGCGATTCAAACAATGTATTATCCTGCGGCCGGAGATGATTTATATACGTTAATTAGGATGATGAGAGTATTCAACAACTTAAAAAATGCCACTCTCTGTAGTTGTTACTATACTGATTTTATGGAATTTGATATAGACCCCTACAAAATGGGAAAGTTTCCTTTTGTTATTAAAAGACTTTATGAAGAGCTAAAGAAGCATTTTATTCTTAAGGCGTTAAGTAAATATGAATTCGCTGATGGCACGCAGGTAGATAAGTTAAAACTTATATCCCAAGAATACAAGAGAAGAAGGATAGGCTTGACTTTGATATCTGCCGATTTATATGATTTGACTACTAAGCACTTTAAGTCCCCAACCGTTCACATTATAAAAACTCCCGGCGATAATGGCTTTTTATCAGGCGAAGAATACTTTTATCCAAAAATTATTGGTGATATGAAAATTGGTGACTTGCTTTTGATAAAACATGCTGATTTGCCCCTTAATAAAACAGATGTTTCCGAGATCGGTTTAAAGCTTATAGATGTAGATAATGTGTTAGCATTAGAAGGTTGGATAGTATACGCAAAAATCGAAGATATAGATTCCTTTAATATAATTGGATTACAAGACGCTTTATTCAACTTGTTGATTCAGAAGAAGTTAGGAAAGAAATCCAGCAGCCCGATCCAATTAGCTCATAGCTCATTGCTTAGAGTTTATAGAAAGCTATCAGCTAAGAGCTCTCAGCTAGGAGCTAATCATGGCAGCTCGCCGCTTTTTGGGGGAACAGGAAGAATAAAATTAGGCAGAAAGGAGAAGGCGGATTATTTGGATTTTGAGGAGAATATTATTAGAGAAATAGGGAAGATGATTGTTCTAGAAAATGATCCCAATGAGTTCATTTATCTGCAGGCTATCTGGAGAATATTATGGTTAGTTGGAGGAACAATAGGGGGCATGGCCGTAGGAGGATTTTTGACAGGTATAAATGTTTTCTCTTCAGCAGAGGCGATAGAAACACCGGCAGCAGTTAAAATAAATATGGCAGGAGGCATAGGAATGATTACAGGTTTGGCGCTGGGGGCGATAACTTTTTATTTTTCGTTTAAGATATTACCCCTCTTAAGCACTAATAATTATCGTTGGGCCGCTCAACAGCTTAAGCGCTTAAGGGGGATAAGGATAGAAAAAGATGTTTGTGAGGCAGAGAAGGAAAGGGTAAACAAGGATCAGGCCCTGAAAGATGAAAGTAGAATCTCTATCCCGGCAAAAGGGAAAATAAGTAGTGTGTCCCAGGATTTGCATCAGTATAAAAGGATAAATGAAACCGATTTAACTCAGATTGAAGAGCGGCTTGATTATTTAGTGTATGGTTTAAGGTTAAGAGAGTATGCAGATAGAATAATTAAGGATGAGGGAGGGGTTTACTTTGTGGTAAAAAAAGAAGGAGGATGGAGCAGTATCGAGAGTGGCAAAAAAGAAAAAGGGTGGATAGATCATCCCTATAAAAACAGTCCTTCCAGAGAGATGTTAGCTTATTTTATTGGTAGGGATAGAGTTAATACAGTGGAAATTAGAAGAGTCAAGCCGCAAGAGGTAGAAGAGATTGATTTCTTAAAAGGGGTTGATTTAACTGAAGTTTATTTGTCAAAGCTATCAGCAAGCTATAAAAAAGAGGAGTTAGTCCATCAAGATAAGGAAGAGGCGAGAAGTGCACAGTTAATTTTTGAGGTACTTATTAGAAAATCCGATCCCCATCTTTATGCTTATGGATTTGTAGAAGGTATTCCTATTGTGATAGATAATGATATCGCTTTTAGTTTTACTGGAGTTACTCCAGAAGCAGAACTTAAATCATTCCTATATAATTATCTTCGACATTATTTAGATATTGTTGAATTCAAAGAGATGGACGTAAATATCTTTCCTAAACAAATAGAGGATATAAAGACGATTACTTTTCTTGATTTTCTGAGAATAGACATCATAGAGGATTATGAAAGGATTAATAATTTTAAAGAATTAGCAGAAAAAGCGGGTTTTAAAGGAGAAGAACTTAGCCATGTAGTTCAGGGTTTAGAAAGCAATCAAAGGTTTATCCCTCGAATATCCCAAGATAAGATAACTGGTTCCCCGCGGGTCATTAGGGTAACTCTCAATGATTTTTCCTCCCAGAATAGCTCGTTCGATTTCGTGGATAGTGATTTCCTCTTCACATCTTTCTTTTTGAGCATGGAGGCTAATTTCGTACTTACGTTCGCCGCTTGGGTACCTTTATTGAAGCAATTCTTATTTTTAATAGGAGCAAGAAATTTAAGGGACACAATACCTATTATTACACAGATTGCAACCGATGTCTTGGAGGGTAATTTGAGGAAAGTAATCTTCAGAGATAATTTTTTCGGGTTTAACCCCTGCGGCAAGCAAATCGAGTATTTGCCATACCATAATTCGGTGCCCTCTTATGCAGGGGGCCCCATGGCATATGTCAGAATTTATAGAAATTCGCGCAAGCAAATTGTTATTGTTCATGTCCGCACCTCCCATAAAAACTATATCATAATCAAGTTTGAAAATCAAGAGAATATAGAATTGCCATCCTCTTCTCCCCTCATCAGCCATAAACCATCAACCATCCCGGCCCAAGGCTGGTCTGCCTCTGGCGGAAACTATCAACTATCCTCTTTCCCTCTTAGCAAGGGAGGATCAAAGAGATTCAATTCATATGAACAGATGGGTATGTTTTTTGATGATATTTGGGATGATTCAAGGCGTTATGGTTGGTTTATGCTTTTTGATGTTGATAAAGCGGGAAAAGCAGCTAATTTGGAAACAGTTTTGAAAAGAGTAAATCAGGTTATTGATGCGGAATTTGCTCAATATGGAGTTGGATTTTTTGCAACAGCCAATACTGGTGCGCAAAGATATAAAGAGGAGGGGTATGTTTACTTTCATCCTTCTGTAGATAAACAAAAGATTAAAGAACTTATTGAAAGGGTAAAACAACGAATTAATCAGGAAACAGAAGTGACAGTTACAATCTCAGTGATGCATCATATGGATGTTAATATAGCAGCTAAGCAAGGAATGTTAATTGAAGGCCAAGAGCAGTTGTATGCTGAAGCGAAAAATCAAAAGAGGGCGTTAGCAAGATGGCATATGGAAATTATGGTTGCCACTTTATGGAAATTATTGCAAGAAGCTAAAGATCGTGGAGGCAATGAGACTGTATTATTTAAAAATAGTGTCAGTTCGCCCGTGGATAATGCATCAGATAGACTCAATTTGGATTTCTTTTTTAATACCGGTGGAAAAACTTTTATTCAATATACCGGCACAAGAAGTGTGGTGTTCCCTTTTTATCTATCCAATATTTTGAGACAATTTTCAGCGGTAAGGATTTTGAAAGGAAGATTAGCTTTGCGAGAGAGAAAATGGCGGTTTTCTGTTATTAGAGCATCCGCTTTTATCCATTCGCTATATGCTGCGATAAAAGCATCAGCAGGCTTTAAGCCCATAAACTCATATTTTATGCCTATTTCGAAAGGAACAACGATATCTTCGTCAATAGTAGCTATAGAGGGAATAATTTGTATAAACTCTACAAAAATTGAAGGAGTTAAATTTCGCCTTACTTCGTTGATTATTGTTCGTGGGATATATACGGTATGTTTAGGAAAAGATTCTATTAGTCTATTAAGAAGAATTTCCGAGGCGGGATTTTTTACTACATCTAAGGCGCCGATAAATTCATTTGTGTCTAGGACTAGCCGCAAATTTTTCCTCCCACAATTCTTCTCTCACTTTTCGCATTTTAGTAATAGCTTGCTGCAGGCTCATTCCTTGAAAAGGGGAAGGAGTTTTAGCCGCCAATTCTCGAGCTTTTTGCAAATGTTTCATGGCTTCTCGAAGATCTTTCGTCATAGTTTTTCACCTCTCAACATAAGGATATCATTTTTAATTAATAATGTCAACCCCATTACCAACTATCATAACGTTCAACCATCCTCCTCCCCCCTCATCTCCCTACCAAAAATGTCCGAAGCGAAACTTCGGACATTTACATCTTTACTCCTACGTAAGATTAGGTTCTCGGAAGGCGCTTTTTCCAATAAACCCTTAGATGAGCAATTTAAGGAGATTATTTTAAACCCAGCCTTAAAGAAGCTTGAAAAAAGATTCCCCGAGGATTATGAGCTGTTTATAGACAGCCTCAACTTTAAGGGAAAATACTACCAGATTATTCAAGGCGCTAAATCCCTTATGCAGATAAATAGCTTTCGCCAGAGAAAAATACACGGTTTAGGCATAGATAAATCCCTTTGTGAGTATTACAATGAACCCGCCAATAAGCACTACCAAAAAGCTCTAATTAACCTCATCTACCTCACTCTTATTGAAGAAACCACTCACTTTAAGCTCCTCAAAGAACGCACCTCATTAAAACAAAAAATCATCCGCCTTAAGGAAGAATTAAACAGTCCATCTAAGAGAAAACCACAAAAAGGCAAATTCTCTCTTAAACCATTAGAAGCCTGGGGTAAGCCTGATCCTCAAGCAAAAGGAGCGGAAAAAGGGTGGAAGAAAATTGCCGGTAATAAAAAAGGAGAGTTTGATCAACCATGGGGTATTGCAGAAGGGTTTAACAAGGACATATTAGTGGCTGAATATGGCAATGAACGGGTGCAGATATTAAATAGAGAAGGTAAACATAGAGGATATATCCCCGGTTTTACTGAAGGCTACTTTTATAGTCTGGCTTGTGACAGAAAAAAGAAAAAGGTGTATATAGTCGGGGATACCGATAGAGTACATATAGCTATCTATCAAGGTAAAGGCAAGTATGTTTATGAGAAGACAATAACAGGAATGCCTGGTGTTTATGATCTTACCATTAAGAATGAAGATATTCTTGCTACGTGTAAATGGGGGATATATCTTTATCGAGATGAGCCTAATTTCACTCCACAGAAATTAACCTTAAAGAATAAAGACGGCCAGCCATTTAAAATGCCCTCAACCCACTATGGCATAAAAACAATAGGAGAGTATATTGTTATTACTTTTGGAGGGAAAGTAGCAGTATTTAACTGTAACCATAGCAAGAAAGAATTAATAGAAGTTGCCCAGGAAGAAAATGGTAATTTTATAAATCTAAGAGGCATTATCCCCGTCAACGAACAGGAGTTCATTGTTATTGATTATGAGGCATGTAAACTCCACGGCCTTATTTTATCACAAAAAGAAGCTAACTTATCCCTTGTCTATCTTGGCTCTTTTGGCAGTTATGGAAGTGGAAAGAACCAGTTAGATTGGCCTTGTTTCGGAATAAGACTGGGTAATTGTCTCCTTGTCGCTGATTTCGAGAACCACCGCATTATGAAGTATCAACTTTCCACCCGCACGAAAAAAGACATTAAAGAAGAAATAGAACAGTTACAAAAAGAGTGTAAGGAAATAACGAAAAAGATAGAGAAATTAAAGCAGGAACCAAAAGATATAGACACCCGAATAGCCGAGGCAAAGGCAGAGATAGCGAGGCTGGAGGGGCTATTACGGCAGGGAGAAGCGCCAGTCACTAGTTCTATTGAGCAGATGGAGGAAGGAATAAAGGAGAAGGTTAGAGCGGTATATGAGTGGGATGACCGGGTCAAAAAATTTTCAGAAAGCGATAGAGGAAAAATTAAAAAGAAAGCAGGGATTTCTTATGATGATATAGTGTGGAGAACTGAAAAATTAGAAATAGAAAATGGTGAGTATGCTGGTATATGGATTGATATAGGAAAAGAATGTAATAAGTGGGGTAAGTGCAAAATAAAATTAGTAGATGAAAAAGTTATGCCTGAGATAATAGAGTCTTCTTCTTCACCGGTAAAAGCAATTAGCGAGGACGACCCTGAAGCAATAGGAATTAACTACTTTTCTCCTTTTGACTTATCAAGTAGTGCTATAAATTCGGCAGCAGTCAATACCGGTGTGCCTTTGTACTTAGGTTTAAATGTTAAAATGTGTTTGTCCCCCGAGACTAAGCAATTAGGCTTTGCTTCTAAAGTTGCCTCCAGAACTATGTTGTCTTTGGGGTCACTTTTAGAATTAAAAACTTTTTGTTGGGGATTAATAAAAATGGCTTTGGTTTGGATAAAATATATTGCTCTTTTGCTGTCTTCTTCAGCAATTAAATTTTTGAACTTTTCTCGTCCGAGCACAGTGATAAATTCTTCAAATAAAGGATTAGAAGTGATCAGGATAAACTTATTATCTTTAAAACGAAGGTATATTTCTCGGCAGGAACCTACTCCAAGAAGGCCGGAAACAACAACATTGGTATCAACTACTGCTTTGATCATAATACTCTTGACGGCCTTTTTCTATTTCTTCTATGATTTCTTCATCTTTGACAGGGTATTTTTTGCGGCGTTCATCAATTCTTTTAATTATTTCCTCCATTTGTCCCCCCCAAAGCTTATCTTCCCATTTTTTGATCAATTGAGTTTTGAATTCCTCAGGGAATTGCTCCATAAGCCTTTCTATTTGTTTGTTATCCAGCTCCAATACTATTTTAGTCATCGTCATCACCCCCCTTTCGTCTCAACTATAACATCTTCGTTTCTCCCTGTCAAGACTGAAGAAGTAATGCCTGAGGTGGTAGAGTTTTCTTCTTCACCAGTAAAAGCAATTGGCGAGGACGACCCTGAGGCAATAGGTACAGAAAGAGAAGGCTGGCAGAAGGTAGCTAGTAGCAAGGATGGCTCTCTTTATCAACCAGAAGGTATTGTCCAAGGATTAGCTGATGATTTTCTTGTTGCAGATTATGGCAATAACCGGGTTCAGGTATTCAATAAAGACGGTACACCTACAGGAAGGTATTTTATGAATGAAACCGGTGCCAAAAGGATGGTAATACCTAGGGCGTGCGGTATAGTTGCAGATAAGACCCCTCCTTATTTTGGGTTTAAATATAAGAGGATTGCCGCCTCGCCGCTGCAAAAAAGGTCGCTGTCCCCATTTTGTAAGTCCCCATTTTGTATTAATTTTTTCTTAAACTATAGCACAGAACTAAAACCGTGTCAAGTAGCCCTATCCGTTGGCAGCTCGCCGATAGAGCAGGAGCAATCAATAGAAGAAGACCCTCTTTTGGTGGCGATAATCCATGATGGAAAACAGCCGCTTAATGTTTTTTGCGGCCAAGCCGAGGTAATTGTTTTATTGTATAGGGAAAAGCTGGGAGAAAATAAAACGAAAAAAGTTCTTACTGGTATAGATACCTATTCGCTTATGATTAAGGTGGGGCTAAAAGAGCTGATCAGAAACCCAGTACGGCATGGTAAGGCTACAAAGAAATCTGAGGACACAATACTTAATTCGGGGAAAGATGGCTCCAGCCCAATTGAATTAGCTCATAGCTTAAAGCTCATAGCTGATAGTCAAGATGTTCCGCCAAGAGCTAAGAGCTATGAGCAAAGAGCTAAAATCCATGCCGCTTCGCCGCTGAAAAAAATGACTCTGACCCCATTTTTTCCAATTATGCCGGCATCTCGCTTCGTGGTAGTTAATGTTAGAGACAATGAGTTGTTTTTAGGTGTAGTTTCAGGCAAAATTAATCTCAGTAATAAGACATTTAAGGCAACAACCGGCACAAATATAGCAAGTAACCTCGTTGAGCAGACTATTTTTCAAAGAATTATCGAGTGGATGAAGTTCAAGAGAAGCCTTCTTAACAAATATAAGGCAAGGAAAAAAGCTGAAGGATATATTAAAGCTAATTTAAAATTTGCGTTAAGAGAGATAAATCAGAAAATTCCTCTTGAGGAAATTCCTGTTGAGTTTAGGCCGCAGACGCCTAACAACAAATTAGCAGAGCTGGCGATAGAAGAGAGCACAAGAAAAATTATCTTTCCTTGGGCAATTATTGTCC
>JAHJHM010000041.1 GCA_018823915.1 Candidatus Omnitrophota bacterium | reverse complement strand
CGGCAAAGAAAAATAAATAATTTTAACTTGCTTGTGCCCGTTAGGGTATGCAATTTTCAATTTGCATTTTGCACTGAATATTCAGAAAAAACAGACGTGGTTCACTGAATATTTACGTTGTGTTTTACAACAGTTCCATAATTGAAACATTATGATAAGCGATAAATTAGGGAAAATAGTTTCTTTATGTAAACGAAGGGGATTTATTTTTGGAGGCTCAGAGATTTATGGAGGGCTTTCCAGCATATGGGATTACGGACACCTGGGGGCGGTGTTGAAAAAAAGAATAAAAGACGCATGGTGGGATACTTATGTAGAGAGGAGAGGAGATATCGTTGGCTTAGATTCAAGTATTATCATGCGAGAAGATGTGTTTATGGCTTCCGGCCACTTGGAAGGATTTAATGATTTGCTTATAGACTGCCCCGGGTGTAAAAGGAGATTTCGGGTAGATAAAATGGAAAAAATAAACGAAAAGGTATATAGGTGTCCTGACTGCAAGGAAGAAAATGATATCCAAATAAATCAACCGCGTAAGTTTAATCTCATGCTAAAAACAAACATGAGCGCAACCGAAGATAATCCTTATTATGGATACTTAAGGCCGGAAACTGCCCAGGGAATATTCGTTAATTTTATGAATGTCTTAAATACCACGCATAAAAAACTTCCCCTTGGCATTGCTCAAATAGGTAAAGCATTCAGGAATGAAGTTACTACAGGAAGTTTTATTTTTAGAATGAAGGAGTTTGAACAGATGGAAATAGAATATTTTGTCGCTCCCTGCGATGCTGATAAAGCATACCTTTATTGGGTAAAGGAGCGTTCAGATTTTTATATAGAAAAGATAGGGTTAAAAAAAGAAAATATGCGCTTAAGAGAGCACGAAAAAGATGAACTCGCGCATTACGCGAAATCATGTACCGATGTTGAGTATAATTTTCCTTTTGGATGGAGTGAGCTGGAAGGCATAGCTAACAGAACCGATTTTGACTTAAGAGAGCATGCTAGAGTAAGTAAAAAAGATTTGTCATATTTTGATGAGGATAGCAAAAGAAAATTTATTCCTTTTGTTATTGAACCTTCTGCGGGAGTAGATAGGACATTTTTTGCTGTTCTTTGTGATGCTTACAAGGAAGAGGAAGTAAAAGGAAAAATGAGAGTGGTATTAAAAATAAAACCCAACCTTGCCCCCTATTATGTTGCTATTTTTCCTTTACTTAAAAACAGGGTTGAATTGGTAGAGCTTGCGAAAAAAATTTTTGCTAATGTAAAAAGCAAAATACCGGCTGTGTATGATGATACCGCGGCTATTGGTAAATTATATCGCCGCCAGGATGAAATAGGAACTCCATTTTGTGTAACCGTGGATGTGGATACCTTAACTGATGAAAAAGTGACTATCAGAGACAGAGACGCAATGCGGCAGGAAAGAATTGGAGTAGATAAAATTATTGAGTTTATTAAGGAAAAAATATATGCTAATGATTGATTTTAAACATTGTCCCTCGCGCCTGAATATCTGAAAAATCTCTTGCGACATTTTTCAGAAGCGCTTCGGGATCAATTCGACCATGCAATTTATGTACACAAATTGCGGTCTCATTGAGGAGAAAGAATGGCAAAAAAATATGTTTATTTTTTTCACAAGGGTAAAACAGACGGCAACGCGAAAATGAAGCATCTCTTAGGAGGTAAAGGCGCTAATTTGGCAGAAATGTGCAATATCGGCCTTCCCGTTCCTGGCGGTTTTACGATAACTACAGAAGTTTGTAAAATTTATTACGAAAATAATAGGAAATATCCTAAAGAGCTAAAAGGACAAATCGAAGAAGGTTTAAAGAAATTAGAAAAAGCCTTAGGTAAGAGATTTGGTGACAAAAATAATCCTCTCTTAGTTTCAGTAAGAAGCGGAGCTGCCGCTTCTATGCCGGGGATGATGGATACTATTTTAAATTTAGGGCTTAATGATGAAGTAGTAGGGGGGATAATCAAGCTTACCAATAATCCTCGTTTTGCCTGGGATTCATATAGAAGATTTATCCAGATGTTTTCTGATGTAGCCATGGGGGTTGACCACCATTTCTTTGAACATGAATTAGAAGAGATAAAACGGTCTTTGGCAAAGAATAAAGGCGTAAAAGGGGCAGATCTTTTAGTCCAGGAGGCCCTTAATAAAATAATTCCCGATACGGCTTTAAGCGTAAATGATTTAAAAGAATTGGTTTCCCGCTATAAGAAAGTTTACCAAAAGCATAAGGGAAGCGAATTCCCCCAAGATCCTAAAAAACAACTCGCAGGTGCCATTGACGCTGTTTTTGGTTCCTGGAATAATGCCCGAGCAATTGCTTATAGAGAAATAAATAATATTAAAGGGCTTATCGGAACGGCAGTTAACGTTCAGGCAATGGTGTTTGGAAATATGGGTGAAGACTCAGGAACAGGTGTTGGTTTTACCCGTGATCCTTCAATCGGCGATAATAAATTATACGGGGAATTTCTTATGAATGCTCAGGGAGAAGATGTCGTAGCAGGGATAAGAACCCCTTTACCCATAAAAAACCTTAAAAAAGAAAATGTAGAAATTTATAATCAACTTCTTAAAATAAGGCTTGAGCTTGAGAGGCATTATAGAGATATGCAGGATTTTGAATTCACCATAGAGCGAGGCACTCTTTACATGCTTCAAACCCGGACAGGCAAACGTACTGCCCATGCGGCAGTTAAGATAGCAGTGGATATGGTAAGAGAAAAACTTATAGACAAAAAAACTGCAATTATGAGAATTGAACCTGAGCAAATTGACCAGCTGCTTCATCCTATGTTTGAAATTGAAGAAGAGAAAAAAGCCTCAATCTTCTCAAAATCCGGGCTTCCTGCTTCTCCGGGGGCAGCAGTGGGACAAGCAGTATTTACGGCTAAAGACGCGGAAAATTGGAAAAACGAAGGTAAAGATGTAATTTTGTGCCGCTTAGAAACTTCTCCTGAAGACATAAGAGGAATGAACGCGGCTTGTGGGATTCTAACGGCAAGAGGGGGTATGACATCACACGCGGCAGTAGTAGCCAGGGGCATGGGGAAATGTTGCGTTGCCGGAGCAGGTGATATTACAATTAACGAAAATAAGAAAGAAATGCAGGCGGGTAACTCTTCAATCAAAGAAGGGGACTGGATATCTCTTAATGGCAATAAAGGCATTGTTTACTTAGAAAAAATAAAATTAGTCCCTCCTAAAGTGAGCGGGCCATTTGATATTATTTTAGGCTGGGCTGATGAAGTTAGGAAATTAGGAGTAAGAGCTAATGCTGACACCCCTCTTGATGCAAAAGCAGCAGTTAAGTTTGGCGCGAAAGGCATTGGATTATGCAGGACAGAGCATATGTTTTTCCAGGGAGCGCGAATTTCAACGTTTAGAAAAATGATTCTTGCTGCGCCGGGAGTAAAAACATTGCGCGAGGCTTTAGAGCATGAAGATGATGAAATAAAAAAGAAAAATCTCCAAAGTCAATTACAAGAGCCACTTAAGCAATATCTGAACGCGCTGAGCGAACTTCTGCCTCTTCAGAGAGAAGATTTTAAAGGAATATTTAAGGAATTAAAGGGCTACCCTTGTACGATTAGATTGTTAGATCCGCCTCTTCATGAATTTTTGCCTCACGAGGAAAAAGGGCAAAAAGAATTAGCAGATATTATGGGGATTAGCCTTAATGAAATAAAGGCTACGGTGGAGTCTTTAAAGGAAGCCAACCCTATGTTAGGACATCGCGGCTGCCGGCTGGGAATTACCTATCCTGAGATAACCGAAATACAAGCCCAAGCCATCATAGAAGCTGCCATAGATGTGTGTTCCCGCGGCATAAAAGTAAAACCGGAAATAATGATACCTCTTGTAGGTAATGTTAAAGAGTTTTCGCTTCAGAAACAAATAATTATTGCTACTATAGAAAAAATCAAAACGAAAAAGAAACTAAAAAAACTTCCTTTTGAAATCAAAATAGGTACAATGATTGAAGTTCCTCGCGCCGCTATCGTTGCTGATGAAATAGCAAAAGTCGCAGATTTTTTCTCTTTTGGAACTAACGATTTAACCCAAATGGGTTGTGGATTTTCAAGAGATGACGCGGGAAAATTTTTAGTTGATTATGTAAAATTAGGGATATATGAAAATGATCCTTTCCAAACCATAGATGAGCAAGGTATAGGAAAATTAATTAAAATTGCCTGTGATTTAGGAAGAAAGGCACGAGGAAATATCAAATTAGGTATATGCGGCGAACACGGAGGAGATCCGCAATCAATTAAGTTTTGTCATGAGGTAGGACTTAATTATGTAAGCTGTTCTCCCTATAGAGTTCCTGTTGCCCGGCTGGCTGGAGCTCAAGCAGTATTGAAAAATTAAACCCGAGACCCTTCGTAAATAGTCAGTAAAGTACGTTTTATTGCAAAATGCAAATTGCAAAGTGAAAAATGCAAAATAAACTTAAAAGAAATAGAAGAAATAATAGAGATTATTGCAAAATTAGTAATTACGGCAAAGAAAAATAAATAATT
>JAHJHM010000040.1 GCA_018823915.1 Candidatus Omnitrophota bacterium | reverse complement strand
GTTTAAAAGATTCTTCGTGTCGAAATCTCCATCAGTATACTTTTCTTCATAATAGAGCTTATCATCGCCTATGCTGACGAGGGTTCCGCTAAATGTCCCTGCGTCTTTACCACCTTTAATATTATGCATCTTGCCGTCATTGAGAGCGAGAGTCCCTTGATAGTGTAAACCTTCTATTCTTATTTCTTTTACTCCCGGATTAAGAGCAATATTGAAAGTTTGCAATTGAGGCATACCTTGAGGGATAGCAAGTTCCAGAGAATAACCATCAAGAGAGGTGAATACGCTTAACTTATCATCAACATCCCATTGCACTTTGCTCTCTGTAGGAACCCAGGAAACAGAGGATCCTCCTGGTCCATCTCCTGATAAAGAAGCGGTCCTGCCGGCAGTTTTAAAAATTAACGCTTTCTTCTCCTCTATGCTTATTACACCTACCTTGGGAGAAATATAAGCAGTATAAACTTCATTATTGATTTTTTTCTCGATAAATCCCACAGCGTCAAGCGGGGCAGATGTCGGCCTCACCCAACCGGGAAGAGAATCATTAAAAAAACTATCTCCTTTAAAATAAATCTTGCCTTCTTGGTCAAATTCAAAATAACTATTATCCTTACCCCAAGTAGCATAACCTGAGTGCTTTCCCGAGGAATCCTCTAAACCATACCAATCCTGTCCCTTAAAAGCTCCAGTATAGGCTAAATTAAGAGCTGGGTTGGCTTCATTATCCAAAATTGCTTCTGTCCTTATTGTAGGCAGGCGGCCATTTATTTTAACAGCCTCCAGGGACCGGCCGAAATTAACTCCTTCTGATAAATTAAAATTTAAGCCGGATAAACTTAATAACGGTTTACCCTCAAAATTTATGGGGAGAGTGCCTTTACCGTCAGAAAATAGGGTCAACCATTTATAAGCACTGTAAGAAAGTGGGTCACTGCGAAGGCTAAGCCCTTCTTTACTATCGCGATTCTCATTTCCCGTGATGTAAATATTATTCTCGCCTTCTCCGCCTCTTAAAACAGGCGGCTTTCCCCCTTCTGCGGTAGAAGTGGAAGAATCATCTTTGCCTAAAGGAGAAGCACCCAGGGAAGTATTTAGAAGAAACTCTAATTTTTGCACCTTGCTCTCTATGGGCAGAGATAAAAATAAAGCCTTTGTTCCCGTGTCTTTCCACTCGATAACTGTTTCTTCGCCTACTTTTTTCGCTGATGCCTCTTCTAAACTCTTAAGGCCAACACTCAAGGGAAAATCAGTTTGAAGCTGGTCATTATCATAAAGGCTAAAAATCCCTCCCCCATTAAAGGCTAACTGGACAAAATCATCTCTAGTATTCCCCTTTAGCTGCTTCTTCTCGGAAAACTTTCCTTCCAATACGCCACGGCTGCCCTGATACGTGACTTCACCTTTATGGGCGATAATTTTCTTGTAATCATCTCCCTCTAAATTTATCTTTCCCGGAACATTATCTCCATCAAGCATAATCCCCCGCCACTCACTTGCTGATGACGTCTTGCTATCTTTTACTAACGTGGGTGGAAGATTTAAGCTGGTATATTGGATGTCTTCCGGCGAAACTCCTGCCTGTAGAGCCATCCGCACTTTGGGATCATTATAATCAAGAGTAACTTCCTTATTCATCAGCTTTGTATTTTTCCAATGGATGCCGTCTTCACCCATCCAGAATGCAGATACAGCATTACTCTTCCTCCCCCCGTCTTGGGTATCCTTACCTAAATAATACGCCTTATGCTGACCAACAGCCAAACTGCTCTTTGCGGCCTTAAACGAAGGAGAAACTTCAATTAAAATATCCATAAAATCAGGGGCTAAAGAAAATATATCTCCGCCTCTAAAACCCCATTTTCCGTAGCCGGTATAATTTATAAAATCATCTACCCCTTTAATAGACGAAACTGCGGCTTCAACTTCCGGCGCAAGCGAAGTCTTACCACCCACGCTAGAACTTCCTCCCGAAGAAGAAGGTGAGCGGAAGGAATCACTAAAAATAATCTGGCGGGTATCCTGATCAACAAAAGCGCCTAATTGAGAGTTAAAGACGGCATTAATTTCCTCACGGTTAATTTCCTCAAGCTGCTCGCTGCTAAGCTCTTTCCAATCGTTTATCTTAGAATCAAAAACCTTCCATTTACCTTTATCAAAGGCGAAAACTGCCGGTTTATCCTCCAACTTTCCATAAATCACACCACCAGAAGAAGCTACTCCTCCCAACAGGCCGTAAGCGTCAAAATTGCCACTGGTTCCTTGAGGGTAACTTTGAATAATATTATTATAGATAGGGATAAATTTTCCTTGCTGGGCATCTATGCTCCATTTACCAAAGCCGCTCACTGTTTCTTTATTTCCCTGGCGAGTGTATCTATAACCGGGCATCGCCAACCCCTGCACCTCTCCACTAATATACGGCAAAAATCCTCCTCCGGGGGCAAAGTCAAACTCTCCCTCTGTGCCTGCTTTAGCACCCTTAATTTCAAAAACTCCTCTCCTTTTCTCCCACTTCCCGTCAGAAGTTAAAGTGGTATAATCGCTAATGCTATAAAGGGGGTTGCCTTGATCTAAAAACTTAAACTTCGCTCCGGGGTTAGCTTCCAGGCTCATAAATGAACCACCGGGGCCAAAAAGACGTTCAATGTTCCCTTTTGCCATAAACCCATAATTCCTTGAAGATAAATACGTCTGAGTAAAACGCGTAGTAGCTAAATTGGTAAATATATCAGAAGTACTGCGTGCGGCTTGGCCTAAAGCAGTATCTTGCTGGCTGGGCCCTTGCGATAAAACACTCTGGGTTATTTTTTCTCCGCCAAATAAATCAGTAAATGAAGAATATACTTCTCCTGCCTGAGGGTCAAAATTTTGAGGGAAGAACATATTTGAGCGAGGGGTGGAAGTATTACCGTTTAAGGAAAGAAATCCCCAGCCAGCCAAATCATTATTGGTCTCTTTGCCCCAGGCACTCCCTAATCCATGATATTCCTGATACACCCTTAAGACTCCTGTTTCTTGAGACGATAACTCTTGGGATGCTTTCTGAAAACTTTCTTCTCCCAAAGAAAGCTCCTTGCCTTCTTTATTCTTCTCGGCAATACTATCTGCCATAGAATACCACGCCTGAGGAGACTTCCAATCCAACCCTTTAAGCTTTTGGTCTAAAGAAACTTCGGCTTTGGTTAATAAACCTTCCACCTTCTGATTTATTTCTTGCTGAGAAATTGCTCTATGAGCTGCCTGATAGGTATTAATAATTTTTTTCTCATCTTCACTTAAAGACTTCTTAGACAATATTTGAGGGATTAGTGCGATTTGTTCTTTTGTTAACAAATTTCCTTCACTTAACTTCTTTATAGCTAAGTTATCCTTTACTCCCCACTCCTTTGCCAATCTTCTCTTTAATGAAGAGGAGTGAATCTCCGCTAAGCTACGCACCTTATAATTTCCCTTATAAAGCTCTGCTCCCACGGCGATTTCCGGTATGGAAATAGTACCGGTTTTCCCTATATGGACATCAGCAAGTAATGCTCCAATACTTCCTATGGCAGAAGGATTTGAATCAGTGGAAAAGAGAAAGTTATGGCCGGTCCAGGTAAACGGCTTATCTGACTTAACTTCTACATCCTCGCTGATAAGCATATAACTTAAGCGGCCGCTGTTATCACCAGGGGTTGTTTTGCTCACTATCGCCTCCGGCTTGTGATGCTGAGTAAACTTCGTTCCACTGAATAAAACAGGGATAACCGTCGCTTTGCCTCTTATCTCCCGTGCCTCGTAACTAATTCTACCTTTAAGTTTTGACCAGGGATAAGCCGGATGAGGAAGGGATTGGTGAGAATAAGTTTCACTGCCTATGCCAAACTCAAGCCCTCCGCTCATTGCTCCGGGAAGGCCCTTAAACACAAAAGCTGCCTGGCCGGGAAAAACTCTATCTCCTTCCTGGCGAGAGTGAGGCTTAAGACGCATCAACCCCGGGACATTGCCCTCACTTGTTACCTCCAGCCAGCTGGGATAAGGTGAAGGAGGAGGCGCAGAATCAGGAGAAAAAGCACCAAACTTAGGCAGGCCTAAATAAGGAAACTCTTGATCTCCCCCAACAAAGGCCACGATATTCCAAGTATTATCTTCTTTTATCTCTAAAAAACTGGAAGAAGGGGCGCTAAGAGTAAAAGGAAAATCCTCTTTTACGGGAAGGCCGGCTTGTTTAATTTTATCTGCATACTCTTGGTAACGTTTCTGCTCCTCGGGATTAAGAAAACTAAAATCACGATTTAAGATAAACTTCTTTTCCATTTCTAAATCAGAAGGAAACTTATAATCCGCGGGGAGCTTACTTTTGTCAACATCAACCTTTACCCTGCGCACAGGAAGCAATTCTTCTCTTCCCTGAGCATCAACTCTTCTCCCGGGAAACTGATACATATGTCCTTGAGAAATAGACAAAGGAGCGCTTTCCCATCCTCCTCCGTCAGAAAAATTTATTCTTGTAGAAACTGTAGCTTGGGAAGGAAGATCTACAGTACCCTTAAAATTCCAATCTATATGGGAAGGGCCTATCTGCCCGAATCGGGCTAAATCCTCAATAAATTCCTGGCGGCGGGTTTTACCTCCGAATAAAGCCTCTCCGCCAAAGTTTATCTGCTGGGTGAAAGTCTCTACTGCTTTTAGCTGCTCAATTTTTGTTATTGTAGGAGATTCTACTTTACTTTCTCCTCCTGCTATAGGCTCAAATTTATACTCTCCCTGCTTTTCTACTAATTCCCCCAACTCACCTTCTATTGCCGGAAACCACCCTCTTCCTCCGTCTACGCTTACTATCTGCAGATTGCGCAAATCGGCAATTTCTACTTTTATCAACGAAGAAGACAAAGAATGAACAATATTTTCCCAATTCTTCTGGGAAGATAAACTAGCGTCAAAACTTAAATTCCCGCCATAAGCTTTATTTAACCAACCTAAAAAATCAGGAGGAGCAACCGGCAAATGGCTTATCGCATCTATATTAACCTTATATTCCATCAAATAGGGAAGGAGCTTTTCTGATAATTTCTGGGGCAAAACGACAATTTGGCTCTTATTAAAACTCTCCTGCTCCACTTTAGATAAACTTACCCAAGTGTCATATCTATTTTCTTCTGTATTAAATATGGCAAGTTGATTATAATCTCTCTTCAGCAGCTCATTCTCTGGTTTATAGAAAAATGAAGGGGCTTCTAAATCCCGATTGTCAAAAACTTGCATTGAAACTTTACCACCATTGGCTTTGAAAAAATCCTCCATTCCCAGAGCAGTAAAATATTTGCCTAAAGAACGCCCTCCTGCTTTTTCTGTGTCAAGAAGAGCAGGAATTTTTAGCCGCTTCTTCCAATTAGAAGTGCGGATAATACTATCCGAAGGAAGAAATTTAAACCCCTCTAAAGTTACCTCTTGAGACGCTAATTCCGCCCGGCGATCATCTAACTGCTTAAGATACTCAGCAGTAACTACTCCCCAGGAACGAAAGAGAGAATCGGAAACAAATTTACCCTGGATGTTTTGAAAATTCTTCCCCCACCTTACTCCGCTGTCTTTATTTATCTCCAAATTATTAAAGTCGCCAAAAAGCTGAGTGCTCCAGCTAAAGGTATTTTCTCGAGAAGTTTTGCCCTGAAAAAAAGTCTGCTCTCTAAAGTAATCCTTATAGGGAAGAGTGATATTGGCCGGAGAATAATCCCAGACTTTAAATTCCCTTTGCAGGAAAGATTCAGGAGATTGAGAAGGTAGGATTACTTGAGCCGAAGATGCCGGCAATGGCTGAGAAATTTCTTGAGGGCTGCTAGTTATTTTTGCTATCTGCTCGACTGGATTTTTAGTTGTAGGGGGCACGGGTGCGGTTAATTCTGCGACGAGAGACTGAATCTGCTTATCAATTTTGGGTAATTCTAAAGAGCTGAGGCTTTGATTAAATTTAATTAACGGGGAAAGGGAAGAGTCCCATACTGACTCAGTAGTTAAAGGCTTTCTCTCAAACGTCCCTTTGCCTCTATCCTCCCAATAGCCAAAAGCTCCTACATATCCCGGCTTATTTCCTAAAACCGTATGTTTTGCCACATATCCATTTGTTTTATCCACATTTAAATCTTCCAACTCCTTCTCGATATAGTGAAAAGGCTGAACAAATAAGCCCTTATCTATCCTTGCTTTCACTACTTGGGAATAATCCCCTTCTACTACTGCCGCATCAATATTAAACAATGGCTTCCCACCGGGGATATCGCTGATAAGATGGCTTACTACTAATAATTTATCCTGGCGTAGATCCACTTCTAATTGGTTAACTTGGGTTTGGATTTCCGATTGCAGAGATTTGGCGATATCTTTGAAGGCCGGCGATGAGCTTAAATCCTTTAACTTATCTGGCTCTACCCCCAAAGAAACAAGCCCACCGGCCACAAGCCCTTGAGAAATTCCTTTGGCAAATTCATCTACATCATTCCTTATCCCCTGTTTAGAAGAAAAACCCATCTCTCTTGTGCTCTGGCTGTAATAAGGGGCGCTCCATTCTGGAGAGTTGTGCTTATCTTGAAAACTGTACTTAAGAGAAACATTAGGATAAACAGTTATTGTTCCATGCTCTTTTGTAGTAATCGGGATAGGCGAGAAGTGTTGAGTAATGCTCTCTACTTTACCTGCGCGATCCATAGCTTTAACCCCTTCGTCAAATCTTACTTCCTGAACACCGTCATAAGTAGAAACTATCATCGGGGTCTTCTTCCACTTGTTCAGATTTTCTAACTTGGCAGGAGTAAGGTTGGAATTAGCATCAATTATTCTCTGGGCTAATTTATCACTGCGTAAATAAGTTATCGCGGGGATAGGGCTAAGTTTATAAGGCAGTTCGGAACGAATTTGCCACTGGGCAATCTCGCTGGGCATAGGCTTTCTCACCCATCCTCGGCCAAAATTATTAATTGCCACTGGTTTATCCACAAAGATAGACTCTCCTGACACCTTTGAAGGAGAAGTCTTATCTCTATACGTATAACCTCCGGTTAAATTAAGCTTTGTCCCCCCGGCAGAGGGCCAAAAATTAGCAGAATCTCCCCCCTGGTGCAGGAAAGAAAGAGTTCCCTGCAAATTAGTTAAATTTATTCTTTGTTGACTGGTAGGATCAATGCTTAAATCTCCTTTGAGCTTCCAGCCTTCCGGGCCTAAGTCATAATGAGGGGCAACTATTTCCATTGTAGGAGAAATAAAATCTTGGGCATTGGCTTGACTATCTGCTGTGGTTTCTGCATCTAGTGATAATGCTCCTTCGCTTATTTTTTGGCTAAGCCTTTGCTCAAGAGTTGGGCCTAAGCCTAATTGTGCCTGGAATGATTTCCTCAATAATGCTTTGGTATCCGCCTTCGTTGCGGAAGCTGCTTGCGGCGTTTTCAATCCTTCGGTAAGGTCTTTTATTTTATCGTCCGAGGGCAACATAACGCGCCAGGCCACTCCGTCAAAGGTTATCTTCATATCCAAACTACGCCCGGCCAAAGGAACATTTATCTGTGTCCCCCAAGGAGTAACTTCAGTTGTGGGTTTAACAATTTTATCCCCCACCTTAACTCTTCCCTTAATCCAAGACATTGTAGGATCAGGAATAGTAAAGCTTTGAGGGTTCCACAAAGGCGCAAGTGCGCCGCTGCCTATTTGTAAATTATGGGGAGTTATTTCTATAGGTTTATTTCCTTCTAAAATCTGGGTAATTTCTGCTATTTTTTTACTTCCCTGATAATCAGCCACTCCCCGCATATTTTTTATTTCATTTATAAAGCTTTTTGCCCGCCACCAATCATCGTCAATTTTTTTATACTTAATTTTTTCCCACTTATCCATAACTAAAGTGGTAATATTACCTACGGCTTCATAATGAATGCTGGAAGAAAACCTGCTTGCTAAAGCATTACCTAAACCTTTGGTATTTTCAGGAATTATTCCTGTACTGTCATATCTTTGCCAATCATTCCTAGTCCAACTGGAATTAGGCATACCCTCGGCTGTGCGGTAAAAATCATGCATACTGCCGTAAAAAGCGGCATCCGGGGATTTAGAATAATAAAGATCGCCTGTAGGAGTAAGGGTGGCTGAGCCAAAAGTGGCAAAACTTCCTATCCCTCCCATCATATTTGTTTTCACTACTGCTTTAGTTAAACTCCAGCGCGAGCCTTCTCCTTCAATAGTGGATAAACCACTTCTTATCCCCGCGGTAAGGCCTAAATTTAACATTGCCGCGGTGTGAGAATTAAACCCTTCTTTCTGCATCTCCTTGCTGAGATACTTCAATCCGGCTGAGGCCATTCCCGAAATTGCCCCCTGGGCCACAGTTTTTATTATGCCTTGATTTCCCAACTTGCCAGAAATAATTCCTGAGGTTAAATTTCCTGCTGCTTTGTGGTAAAATTTCACATCTTTCTCATTAGAAGGTATAAGTGTATTCTCTAACCATATTTTTCCCCCTTCAGCGAGATATTTTTTGGTTGTATTCCATAAAAAATTCCTCAAGCCAGGATTAGCCCCCGGCTGAAATCCCGCATTTCTAATCAAATTTATCTGAGTAGGTAAATATTTATTCATACTTACACTTTGAAGGTCAATTTTCCACTCTTTAAGATTAGCAACAAAGTCTTTTCTCGAACTAACCTTAGGCGCTTCTCCTTCATAACCCCAGTTAACCTTATTGCCAATTATACCGCCAAAAGTTACATTTCCTTGAGGTGTAGAAAATACATTACCGCCGGAAAGATTAATCGTCTGGCCGGCAGTAATCAAAATATTTTTCTTATAGTCCACGAATGCCGGCTTGCGATAAAAAGTATCTCCCGCTGTTCCCCAGTCAACCTTAAATGCCCTATTTACCCCCCAGGAAGTAATATTTCCTGCCAAATTACCGGCTAAATTGCTCAATCCGGGAAGTTTCCTATCCCAGCCCTGTTTATAACCGTACTCAGTAACTCCTACTGTTGCCGCGCTGGTAAACCCTTGAGTAACCATTGCTTTAGTATTCCATTTAAAGTTAAAACCGCCGCTTCCGAGAGCAAACCCTCCGCTTAAAGCTCCACCGACAAAAGAAGCTCCTAAATTACCTAAAGGTTTATTTAATAACTTAGGTACGCTATAAGCTATTGCGCTATTACGGATCATTGTAGAGATAGATTGCCCGCTTATGGGAGTTGAGGTAATTAGAGCCACGCTTCCAGCCATACCAAAAGCATCCATCCCCCTGTTTCTCCTTGAGTCTGCGCCTAAAACCTTCTTGGCTTGTTCTTCTAAAACAAGGCTTTTAACTTCCTGAGGTCTTTCCACCAAAGCATAACCGCTAAACCGGCTTAAGAAATCATCAAGAGAAATGTAACGATCCTCATGCCCGTCAGTGATATAAACTTTATCCTCTGAAATACGGTTTACTAAAACATAGTGGCCGTTGCTTACAGTTGATGGTTGATAGTTGATAGTTGCTGACTCATTGCTTATCGTCTGTGGACTGTCGACTGTTAAAAAATGGGCAATAAAGGGGGTCAAATTAGCCAATAGTTGATAGTTTATAGTTGATAGATTTACTGGATACAGAGGGAAGCCGAAGAATTCAGAAACCCTGGAAAGAGCAAAAAGAGAAGTTTTAATAACTTCTGGGTTTCCTTCAGGCACAGTAACTCCCCCTAAGATATCCATAGCAAGAGCATAAACAGCAATATCCGCTTCAACCGTTTCCAATCCTTTATGGTAACTTAAATAATCATACAATGCGTTTGTTCCGCAAGGTTTTCCTTTCAGCCACTCATAGATCTCCTCAATCCTTTGTTTGGTAAACTTCAAATCGGGATTAATAGGAATTACTCCCCTATCCTGTATCTTTATCCCGGAAACATTTTTATCGGCTATTTCTCCTAAGATTCTTTTAACTGTAAGGGGAATATCTATCTTAGAAGCATCACCTAATTGGGGGGCATAAAAAGGCATACTTACCTTAGAAGGGTTAAATATTGCTCCCGGAAGATACCCTAAGGCTGATGCCGGCTGCTCTAGGAAAAAACAAACTAAAACTATAAATGCCGTGGTCCTTATCCAGGTTTTAAATGACGACTGAAATTCGTCATCCGATGCTCGGTTGTTGAGACTCGAACCAACAAAACTCTTTGAGTCTTTGCTCTTTGCTTTTTGTTTCTTACTTTTGTTTATACTTTCGTCTTTATTCATCTTACCTTAATATATACTAAAAGAGGACAAAATCCCCCTTTTTCCCCAAATCTTTCTCTTTTGGCTTCCTTGCTCGAACATTTCTTTTATTTGCGTAAATCCGTGTATAAAAAAAACCGGGTTACCAAACACTCCTAGTATTCGGTAACCCGGCTATTCCTTTAGCACTCAAAACTCAACTCTCAATATTCAGCTGACTTCTGAATCCTGAAAGCTGTGTACTTATTTGAACCCGTGGCTTTGCGCACCCCACTTCACTTTCAAAAGTAGAGCTTGCCTTTATCGTACTATAAAATATGTACTAAAATATAACATTTTACTATCTATAATGTCAAGGTAATCTGCCAATTTTTTTAAAAAAAATGAAAACCTTTTCACTCCCAATGACACATTTTAAGTCAGACTTGTTTTGTTCCACGTGACACACTTTAAGTCTGACTTGTTTTGTATCATTAGAGTTTATCAAGTTAATTCCATAACCCGACAAACTCAATGAACCTACTAACTCTATGAACTCAATAAACTAAATGTATGGACATTTTCTATTGTAACCTTTACACTATCAATGAATTAAAAATATTTTTTTATTCATTTTTTACCATTATTTCTTCAAAATAGGAATTGAGACAAAATCTAATGCCTCCGGATGTAGCTATGCCAAAGGCATCAAAACCTCTCCTTCTTTGATCTTGCCAAAATTTCCAGTGGTTGGACTAAAGAAAAGCAAGCTAAAACCACCCGAACCACAATTCTCATACTCATATTAACCCTCTCCATTCTCATCTTCTATCCTTCAAACTTAAATGAAACTCGATAGTGGCGCTGTTGCAACAGTCCCATAGTCTCTTTACTAGAAATTGCCTCTGCACCTTCGGCGCTTCGCAATGACGGCTTTGTCAATTTTCTAGATGCTCTTGCATTCTATATTTATTAAATACCTCCATCCTCTCTAGTGGAGTTGTAGGAGACGTATCTGCTCCATTCCCCGCTGAAGGGGTAAATGTTTCTGTTCTTACTATCGGCGACATCATCATAAACGCGCCTCCGGGACTTTCGCTTGCTCCGGAAACATTTATTGGATTAATTAGAGGTCCGAAATTCTCTCTCATTTCTCTGCTTCTTATCACCGATTCATTTGCTCTTTCTGATATCTTACTTACCGGCATTCCTCCTTGCTTAATACTCTCTCTTACGTTCCTGCTTCTTGCCAACGATTCATCTGCCCTTTTTAATACATCAGCTACCGGCATTTCTCTTTCTTTCCTAAAAACTCTTGCCTTCGCCACCGAATCCATCCCTCTTTTTAATACGCCTGATACATCTTGCCCGCTCCTTCCACCAAAAGACTCAGACTCTTTTAAAGGCACCTTATCCATCAAAGCCCATGATGGTGCTTTGCCCAACCCCCGCCTTGCCTCTCTGTCTGATTGCGTAGGTCGGATAACATCTCGATACTCCGGTCTTACCGTCTCCGGAAACTTGGTAGAAGGCAGAGTTACTGGAGAAACAAGCGGTAAAGATTCATTATTAGATTGGATGGCGTTTGGGTTATCATATACTTTCTTATATATCTGACCATTAGGATGAATGAGATATTTTTTATCTGACGTTAATATCGACTTTGTAAATCCCGCTGGAATATCATTAGGAGATAGTGGTTTTAAATCCACAAGTTCCCACCTATAAGGCTGTTCTCCTGATATTCCCCCTAAGGAATTCGTTTCTATTATCGGGCGTGGGCGTTCGACGCCCGGTTGCGATGAACCGGCAAGATCAGAAGAGTCATGAGAGGATTGCAGATTAGAGCCAGGTACTGGCTGAGAAACAGAAGCAATTTCTTTTATATCATTTACTTTAGGCACATTAGCCAAAAGTACTTCATTAATATCTTCTATCCCTCCATGCATGCGTTGTTGATCTAACGATTTTTTAACTTCTTTTGCAAGATCTGGCATCTTCGAAATCTCTTCACCCTCTAACTCCTCTATTTTTAAAGATTGTAGCCCTGTCATTCCAACTCCAGGTATTTCTATTTTCTCTACATCAATTTTTTCAATCTCCTTAATTTTTTCAATCTTTATTTTATTCAATCTGTCGTTATTCAGCAAAGAAGTAATATTATCTACTGCCTGATAATGCAAGGCAGAAGAAAGTCTGCTTGCTAAAGCATTACCTAAACCGATAGTATGTTCAGGAATTTTCCCGGTTGTATCGTATACTTTCCAATCAGACTTTGACCAGCTGGAATTAGGCAGACCGTCTACTGTACGAGAAAAATCATGCATACTGCTGTAGAAAGAAGCATCAGGAGGCCTAAAATAATAGAGGTCGCCGGTAGGAGTAAGACTGGCAAGGCCAAAGGTGCCAAAATTTCCTATTGCCTGTCTCATATTTTCTTTAATTATTGAATCGATCGCCTTAACACGAGAAACTCCTTCCTCCCGAGGAGAAAAAATGCCTTTCAGGCTGGCAGTAAGGCCTAAATTTACCATTGCTGCTGTATGCGGGCTTAATCCTTCTTTTTGTAAATAATTGCCTATATTCCCCAATCCTGCAGAGACTATTCCCGACGCTGCTCCCTGAATCATACCTCTCCCTAAACCTCTTCCATCTATTAATCCGGAAAAGGCTCCTGAGACTAAGCTACCCATAGCACGGGAATAGAAACGACTCTCGGGATTATGCAAAGAAAAGGCATTTTCATACCCCAACCTTACACCTTCGGCAGCATAATTAGTAAATTTCTCTTTGAGAAAACCGCCCAAACTAGAGTTTACCCAAGGTTGAAATCCTATCTTCGCTAACTTCAAGGACATAGGTAAGTATCTCTGGTTATATCCTCCTGCTCTAAAAACAGAGCTAGAGTCAATGCCGGGTAAATTTATATGCTCTATATGCCCTTTTAATTGTCCTCCGCCATGCCAAACTAACTCGTTATCGTCATTCAACTTTAAAATCGGACTTGCCAATCCAAGCCCACTTCCATAAGGGATACTTACCATACGGGGAAGATTAAACTCTCTTCCTCCGGTTATATACATACCCTTGCCGTAATCAGCAAAGGCGATTTTCCCACCTATTGTTCCCCAATCGACTTTTAGAGCTTTATTCGCTCCCCAGAAAGTAAAATCTCCTGCTAAGTTTCCAGCTAAATTGCTTAATCCGGGAAGTTTCCTATCCCAGCCCTGTTTATAGCCGTAATCTTGCACTCCTCTTACCGCCATACTATTAAATCCTTGAGTAAGCATCGCTCTATTGTTCCATTTAAACTTGAAACCATCGCCGCCCAAAGAAAAACCTCCTACAAGGCCGCCAGCGACAAAAGCCGAGCCTAATCTGCCTAAGGGTTTATCTAATAATTTAGGTACAGCATAAGCAATGGTATAGTTGCGTACCATAGTAGATAAAGACTGGATCGACATAGGTGTAGAAGTGGCAAGAAGAGTCCCGCCAACCATACCGAAAGTATCAAGGCCACTGTTTCTTCTTGATTTAGCGAGAATTTCTAAAGGCTGGGCTAAGCCGAAACAGATTAATGCTAATAAAACAGTTAATCTTATGCTAAGCTTACAATTTCTTAAATTATTCATCTTTTTCCCTCCCTTCACTTACACTTTTATCATCTTGATCGTTCCATACACCTGCCTGATCAGATGAATTATCATCTTTGGTTAAAAATGAAGACGGTGGTGCAAAATCTTCTAAAGGAGAAGAGGAAATTTTTGGTGGATAGGTTTTCTGATCATAATTAGGTACTGTGCGCGGCTCTTTATCAGCAATATTATTATCTTTTGTCTTGCCGAAATCAGGTTTGTAAAAATCCTCAAGAAGTTGATCAGCATCTGGCAAAAGTTTCCCTTCTTCTTTCCATCGTTCCTCGGTCTCTACCACATCATAATAATCATAACGATCTTTTTTAGGTTCTCCTTTCTTCTGATCACGAATATCAAGAAGCTGTGGGGCACGAGGAAGCTCTTCGTATTCTTTCTCTTTAAATCCATCTGGCCTGGTTTCCTTTAACATTTTTGCCCACCGATATGAATCAATGTCAACTTCAACCTTTTCTCCCTCAGAATCTGGCTTCTCTTTTTCAAAATCTGGCTCATCTTGCAGGGAAACTTTAGTTAATTTTATTTCCTCTTCCTCCTCTTTTAAATCCGGCAAAGATGTAAAAGGCATGGGAGTGGTTGTAGTAACGACAGGAAGAGGTACTTGAGGTTGGGGATATTCAAATGATAGCTCTTCTTTAAGTGGCTCTTTAAATAGAGGACGATTATATTGAGGAGAAGATTCTGGAAATGGTGAAGAAGGTTGTTCTGTTTTCGAAACAGAATCACTCCACGGGCCAGTACGATAAAATTCATCTCCTGCCCCTACAGAAGGTTTCCACCGATCTGTTCGCGCCGGCATCCTTTCTTCCCACTTATCTCTCACACCTTCTGTATTTTCTGTACCCTCTTCTATCTCCGTTCTTCTCTCCTTTATACTTTCAACCAATTCTTTTTTATATTCTTTTTTAAGCTCCGACCATTCTTTATACAATTTTCCTGCTTCAATCACATCCACGCCCACTTTGCCCTCAGTTAACAACTTTTTCCATCTGCCTTTAAGCATTGCTTCTTTCTTCTCTTCGTATCCAAACTCATTCTTTACTCCCTGTTCAATTTTTCCTATCTCTTTGGCCAATTCCTTATTTACTTCTTGCCGCACTTTTGCTTCTCGTATTTTAGGAATAATATCATTTTGCACATACGAACTTTTCTTCGCGTAGTCTACGGGCAAACTAAAAGCTAAAATCTCCCAACGCACCCCATATCTCGCCTGCTGTCGCATATCAATATATTCCCTTAATGCTTTTGCCGTTTCCTTTCTCTGCTCGTCAGAAGATAAATAAAGAGAGCCGTCTTTGGTTTCTCCTCCTGCCTTAACGGCAAATTCCTCAAGGCTTAAGTCAAAACCACTTTCTACCGGCCTAATATCGTTGCCTTTAGCATACTTGGCATAGCATATTCTTTTTTCTCCCTTTTTCTCTTTATCGTCTTCCACTCGTGTAATCTTTAACTTATCTCCCTGTTCATTGATAAATACTTTTCCTTGTTTAAATTCACTCTGATCAACTTTCCCCTTTTCTAAATCATCCGCCTTCTGGGTTAAATACAGGAGAGGGTCTCCTCCTATCGAGGGTAAAGACAACCCTAATTTTTTGGCTTGATCTACCCCTACTCCCACACCAGTAAGGAGAGCCAGAGTCTTAGCTTCTGCTAGCTTATCATTAACATCGAAGCCTAATATCTCTTTTGCCTCTTCTACTAAAGCATCAAAACCTACGGCATTAATTAAAATTGTGGCATTACCGGTAATAATATTACCTATATCCTGTATCGCTGACCGCCTAATTATATCTCCTGCACCGGCCTCTACCGCTTGATTTAATAAATACTGCCGCTGTGTCCATGTAGGAGGCTTTGCCGTCATAACATAGGGTTTATTATGCCAACCCTTAGCTACATCGCGCAGATTATTCACTGATTGATAATGCAAACTGCTAATATAACCATCATACATTGCCGCCATAACTCCTTCTTCAGCAATAGTTTGCCACCTTTGGGCATCACGCACGGCAGAACCAGAATCAGAAGGCCTCCATTTAAACCCATAACGCGTTAAGCCTGTTTCTGAATCAGTATAAATCACCGCGTCTGCTTTTCCCCCCGATAAAGCCTGAGCATTTGCCTGGGTAAATGTATCGGTTATTTTATTGCTATAAAACCTAAATTTTGACAAGAATCCTTTAGAGTGCTGAATGCGTTCTATAGCTGGTTCAAAAGACTGTTCATCCTGCAAGTCTCCTAAGGGAATTTCCTGTTCAAAAATATATTTATCAGGGACCATAGCGGAATAAAAAATTGAGGTTAATCCGGCATTAATAATCGCTCCATCAAAAGGAGAACCGAATTTACTGCTTACTTTTTCTAAACCGGCAGAAATTGCTCCTGTAAGAACTCCCAGAGCAAAAGCTTTGCCTCTACCCATAGTGGCAATTTCCTGCTTTGCCCGGTTCATTTTAGTCATCGCCTCATAAGCATCACCCCGTGCCTGTAAATATTTTTCCCGAGCCTGGCCGGCCTCAGAAGCTGCCTCTTGATGAGAAAGCAAACCTTTCTTCTTTACCTGCTTATAATACCTCATTCCTTCTCTTACAAACCTTTCTTTATCCCTGCCTTCTAAACCTTCTTTATCCGCCTCTGCCCCTAACTCCTTCCTCACCTTAAGTTCCTGGACATTAGAATTAAATCCGGCCCTAACAAACCCCTCAGCATCTTTGCGCAGCTCTCCTCGTTTTATCGCTGTTTTCTCCTGTTCACTAAGCTCTTCGAGCAATGGCCATTTATCTTTTCCTTCCCCTGCTGCCTCTAATCGTTCTAAATCATAACCTTCCTCTAACGCCCCTTTTAATTCTTTTTCCAATCTTTCCTTTTGCCCCTCATCTAAATCCTTTCTTTTTGCCACCTCTTCTGTTATATTCCTTTTTATCCCATTTAAAGACTCTCCTCTTCTATACGCTAATCTGCCCTGGCTGTCTGCCTGCATCTGATGGCTAATTCTTATCTCAATCTGTGTACTCAAAGCATCTAATCTTTCCGTTTTCTGTTTTAGCTTTTTTATCAATTCGTTCCTCTTGCTTTTCCATTCTTTCTTCTCTATGGATGTCATTTCACTTACATCTTTCGCGCTCAACTCTTTCCACTCAACTTCTAAAGCTGCTTTTTCATTTCCTACCGATTTCAGTTCACCTTCTAACTCTTCTTTAGTCATATCTTTATCACTATCCTTAAATTGCTCATTCCTCTTCTCTAAAATCGCCTTGCTCAAGCCCTGGCCTAAGGCAGAGATAATCCCTTCATCAATCTCTTTATTTAAAGCTGCTTCCAGCATTACCTTCACTCCTACCTCTATGCCTACTCTGCCGCATTCAACTAAAAATTCATCCCAGAACTCTTCGTTAGCCACGTTATCAACTATACCTCCCTGGCCTCCGGCTAAAGTTTGCACTGCTAAACGGGAAACTAAATAATTAAGCGACCCTTTGAATCTCTCCAAACTACCCCAGTTAAAGTTTTCTGTAGCATACTGCCAGGAAGCCGCTGATACTGCTCCTTTATACGCCTCTTTTAATACGTATGCCCCCTTAGTTACTTGGGTTGCTGTCTGTTTTGCCGTTTCTTTGGCTATCACTTCGCCAGCCTGTTCTCCTATTTCTCCTACTGTTTGAGTTGCGGCACTTTTATAATCTAACCACCCTGTTGAACCGGCAATAAGTGCGCCACGCACTGTAGCTCTTAATAGGCTATTATTTATGTTTTCCGTTGCTTTATCCGCGGCCACAGGAATAACAAAATTCTTAAGAAGAACCATAGAAATACTCTCATCAACGCTGGCAGTATAAGCTTGAAAGGCACCTATTGCCATGGTCAAAGCATAATCGGTCCAGTCAAAACCTTCTTTTAAATCAATCATCTCAGAATATGCCGGAGGAAAAAGAAGAAAACTTCCCACAAAAAATATCACTACAATTTTTATCAATTTATGTTTTATCACCTTCATATTCCTATGTTCTTATGTCCCTCTTTATCAGCGTTGATTCGCGTTTCTAAAACCCCATCCCTCCTTTAAATAAACCCCCTTTCATAAACTGCAAAATTATCGGGCCGCCAATAATTATGCCGATAACCGGTAAGATGCAAAAAATAAGAGGAAAAAGCATTTTTATAGGAGCTTTTAAAGCTTTTTCTTCTCCCTTATAGTACCTTTGCTCTCTTGCGTCCTCAGAAAGAATAGCAAAAGCTTCAGCTACAGGAGACCCCATCTTCTCTGCCTGAACAAGAGTTTGCACAAAAGAACTAACTTCAGGGATTCCCAACCTCTTAGACATATCTTTTAAGGCTTCAACGCGCGGCTTGCCCCAGTTGATTTCTTCCAAGGTAAACCCCAACTCTTGTAAAAAATAATTAGAAGTAACCTTCTCTATAGTCCACCTTACTGCCGTAACAAAATCTAAACCTGCCTCAATACATAAACCGATAATATCAATTGTTTCAGGAAGAATCTCGGCAATTGTTTTCTTATAGGCAGTTATTTTTCTCTTAATATAAAAATCGGGAAGTAAGTACCCCAATAATACAAAAACGATTAGAAAAGGGCTAAATTTCCCCGTGAGAAAATAAGCAACTACAGGAAAAATGACCATAAAAAATATTTTTACCCCCAGAAATTGTTCTAAATTAATCCCCACTTTTGCCGCATTTAAATTTTTGCCAATTCTTTTTTTAACCCCTTCTTTGTTTAGAAAAAACTTACTCATAAAAATAAACGGGGAAAGTAAAAAAGAGAAAATCTTGCCTTGAGAACGTTTACCCGCAGAAGGGATGATTCCCCGCAGAGTATAAACTGAAGGGCTAAAAGCTAAAAAACCGCCCCAACTAACTAAAGCAACAGAAAAAAATGTAACGAGTATTAGTAGGTATATCATCTTATATTTTGCTTAATTTAATTATAAAAAACATCCCCACTATCTGCAAAATGAGAGCGGCAGCCAAAAGCATCTTACCTAACTCTGTTTGAAACATAATATCAAAATGGTGAGGATTGGTGCTTTTTACAAAAAATATAAAGGCTATCGGCAGTATTGACATTATTATTCCCTGCATTTTCCCCTGCAAAGTTAAAACCCTCATCCTTGTCTTTAGCTTACGGTTATCTCTTATCGCGGTAACTACCCTGGCTAAAATCTTAGGCAAATTCCCTCCTGTTTCTTTAGCCACTAAAACCGCGTTAATCACTAATTGTAAATTCTCCAGCTTCATCCTGTCGTTAAGACGGGCTAAACTATCTTCCAGAGTAATTCCCATTTTATTTTCTTTCACTATCCAGGCAAATTGCTCTTTAGTGGGAGAAGGCATATCTTCCACTACTACTCCTAAAGCCTGAAAGATGCTTAAGCCTCCCTTTAAAGAGCTAGCTACGCAATTAATCGTATTAACAATTTGGTTGTCAAATTGACTTCTCGTTTTTCCCTTTTTTAGATTAGCTATAAAAGATGGCACAACAAATCCTATTGCCGCGCCTAAAATTGCCCCGAGGTAATGGTGGAGAAGAAAATAGCCTGAAAAAGCCAGCAAAGGAGGAAGAATAAAGTGGAGCTTTACAATACTCGAAACACCCCCCTCTAAAAACATATCCTTTAACTCATTTTCTAAGCTTTCGGTCTTCTTCTTTTGCCAGGTATCTACCTTTTTCTCGGTTAAAGGGGTAAAGTAAAAACTAAAAAATATTACTGCCGCTATAATAAAAATAAAAACTAAGACCAGAATAACTCCCATATTACTCCTCTGTTAATCTTTGGAATTCTTTAATCTCTGAAAACAAACCGCTAAAATTATTATTTATCACATAAATAACTGTCTTTGCGTGAGGATAAATCTGCTTAGGCCCAGGAAAAGCCATAATAGTTATGCTCTCATCATCTTTTTGAAAAGTAAGGGGAAAGGTCCGCATTTTCTCCTTAAACTCTTGGGGGTTTTTCTCAAAAAAAGGATGATTTAAATCTTCGTCCAATTCCCACCCTGCATCAGGCATCTGATCTCGATAAAAATCCATAATTTCTCCCGGCTGGGCTTCTGACTCATACATAACAAGATCTCCACCTCCAGGAGTAAAAAGATTTAACCTGCGCCGGCTATTATAATATCTGGGCACACCGGGCATATCTTTACCTTCTATATCAGGAGCAATCTTCTCTGTAAAAAGTTTCTCGATGAGTTCAAAGCATATTGCCAAATTCTGAAAACTATGCACAATATAAATATCTTTTGTTTCGTCTTCTTGAGCCTCTATTGAAAGGCCTCTTACCATTACATAAACAAACTCATTGTCTTTAGTGAAGGCGAATGTACTTAAATGAGCGAGGAAATTGGCAAATTCCCAGCCTCTTTGGGCTAACTCTGTCCTATAAAAATTACCGATC
>JAHJHM010000039.1 GCA_018823915.1 Candidatus Omnitrophota bacterium | reverse complement strand
TGTAATCCTACCTTCGTTCTCTAAAATAACTCCCTCTTTAACTAAATTACCATCCAGGCTTTCCCTTAACTTACCGGCTAAATTAGCAACTTCCTGTTTGTAATTAGCAAGCTCACCGCTAATCACATTAAGCTGGTCGGTTAAACCTGTAATCCTACCTTCGTTCTCTAAAATAACTCCCTCTTTAACTAAATTACCATCCAGGCTTTCCCTTAACTTACCGGCTAAATTAGCAACTTCCTGTTTAAGCTTATTAGCCTCCTCATTAAAGATGCTCTCTTGCTTCAATAACTTCTGAATGCTATTGTTCTTGGTTGAAATCTCTTCTGCAATTTCTTTTTTATAATTATCAAATTCCTCGGTTACAAACCCAACATGGCGGGATACCTCATCAAGGCGGCGCTCTTTATCCAAAACAACCCTATCTTTGATTAAATTTTCATCTAAACTTACTTTTAGCCTCTTATCAAGATTAACGATCTCTTGCCGATAATTATTAATGTCTTGAGTAAAAGTAATAAACTGACAGGACAATTCTTGAATCGTATTGTCTTTAGCCAAAGAATTATCCAAGCTTACCTTTAGCTTGTCACCTAACTCCCTAACCTCATCCTTATACCTCCTCATTTCTTCGCTCAAACTCACTGCATCTTTGGTTAGCTCTTCTATCCGCTCATTTCTGCCCCTCACATCATCACTGCTTACCTTTAGCTTGTCACCTAACTCCCTAACCTCAGCCTTATACCTCCTCATTTCTTCGCTCAAACTCACTGCATCTTTACTCAATGCTTCCATCTGATATCCTCTATCTCTAATGTCTTTATCTTTTTCTTCAATCTCTTTTCGGTAACATTCTTCTTCATTCTTATGGTAATCGCGGTCTTTCCTCGTTTCTGTTAAATCATCTAAAAGCTTTCTCAGCTCTACTTCTAGCTTTTTGTTCTCGTAATTTACAATCCTCTTCAACTCCACAAACACTTCCTTCATAACTTCCTCGGCCACCTTTTTACTATGGTGCTTTCCTATCTTCAAAAATATATCCGGCAGCAAATCAAAAAACTGGCCGCTTTCCTGATTATCTTTGTTAACAAGAAAATATTCTCTGCCAACCAATGAATGTGCTAATTTATAGGGATAATATTTGGCAATTAATAAAAGCCGGTTTTTCTCTATAGCCTGACGGCTAAAACTCTCATCGCAACTACCATGCATTTTATGATACGCTACACTGGAAGGAACATAAACCAACTTCCACCCCTTCTCCTTCAGCCGCATACAAATATCCACATCCTCACCAAATATCCCAAAATCTTCATCTAACAAACCAACCTGATTCAACGCTTCTTTTCTATATAAAATACTCGCCCCGCAGATGCTGTTAACTTCAGTTATAGAATTGTACCTTGTGTCTCCGCTTTCTTTTCCTGCGCCTCGTTCATCCCAATAAAAATCTGGTAACTCATAAAGCCCAACATTTTGAATCATACCGTTGCCTTTCAAAAGCTTACTAGTCACCCCCCCTATAGAATTATCTTCGTCCATTACCGCTACTAATTCCGCCAACCACCGGGGTTTCACCCTCACATCATTATTAAGAAGAGCAACGTATTTCCCTTTTGCCTTTACAATACCAAGATTACAAGCCTGGCAATAATTGTTTACTTTATTCTCAATAATCTTAACTTTGTTGTATTTGCTCTTAATAAATTTCACTGAGTCATCTTGAGAACAATTGTCTACAACAATTACCTCCCATTTATTCTTGGGATAATTCAATTTAAACAATGAATCTAAACATTTTTTAATAAGCTTTTTGCCATTATGATTCACAACCGCTATGCTTACCAAAGGTTTTTTATTTTGCATAAACTTCCTCCTTTTCAGGAATTTTCCACCTCCAATAATGATCAAGATAAATCGTTCCGTGATCCCTTTTCTGAGAAATCATATTAAATGAATATATCCCGTGAGAATAAAATATGAATTTATCTGCTTTGGGATCCCAAATCCCGAAAGAGATTCTATACCCCCCAGGAAGTAACATTAATTGAGGATAAATTAAGATTTCTGCCTTTCTGCCTTTATTAAATATGCTTTTCTTTATGTTCCCATGGCAATAAATACCATCAGACCGATATATTCCTACCCACAATGCACACTGTTGCTTGAGCGGCCGAATTGCTTCCCAATCAACTTTTATCTTCATTTCTTTACCGGTAACAAAAACATTATCTTCACTTCCATAGTTATTTAAACACTTTATGGACACAAGAACCCCCATGTCGCTCTCTATCTGAGTACCCCATTCATCCACTAAATAATCTAACTTTGGGAAATATTTCCTGTCAAAAAATAAAAAGTACTGTGGAACCAAAGTCGATACCCACTTGCTAGATAAACATAACAGCTGCCCGAAGAAAGAGTCTCCTGTTACTTCTATTTTACAACCACACCGATGATAATCATAGGCAAATGTTTCCTGTTTATCCCAAACCACCGCAGAAAAATAATAAATTCCGGGCATAAACAAGAACTCTTTATATTCCAATTCAAAATACCCTTCTCCTTTCCCCATAGCTTTTATCGGTAACCCATCAAACTGAGTATTAGGGCCATAACAATACACCCCATCTTCTCTAAAAATAGCTGACCCAAAATGAAAACTATCAATCTCTTTATGCACGGTAAAGTTCACTCTTACAATTAGTTTTTCTCCCGGCCTAATTTTGTTAATTTCTCGCCGCCGCTTGTTGAGGAGGGTAACACTTTTTATCTTGACTTCCTTTGTCCCTTCGGTCTTCCCCCATTCAAGAGTATCCGTAGCCCAACGCTTAGTCTTTCTTACCATATCTAAGCGGGAACTTTCTGACAACACTTTCTTCTTATTCAGCAACATTCTATACTGTTCCACCCCTTCTTGGGGAATCCCTTCAAAAATTACCCGCCCGTTTTCCAACAAAAACACATGGTCACAAAACCTCTCGATCAAATTCATATCTTGAGTAGCAATAAGCATTGCCTTACCTTGTTTCCTGAACTCTTCCATCTTCTCAAAACATTTCTTCTGAAAATATATATCTCCCACAGCAATCACTTCATCAGTAACCAAAACACTAAACTCCTCATGAATCGCCACACTAAATCCCAAACGCATTTTCATTCCCGCAGAATAACTACCTAAAGGGGCATTTATAAAATCTCCCAGCTCAGAAAAATCCACAATATTCGCGAACCGCCCTTCTATCTCTTGTTTTGTAAACCCCAACAAACTCCCATTAAGATACACATTTTCACGGCCGGTAAGCTCGTCTTGAAACCCTGCCCCCAAGGCTAACAAAGCGGAAACTTTTCCATTCGTTACGACTTCACCTTCATTGGGAGATAAAACGCCGGCAATAACAGAAAGGAGTGTTGACTTACCCGAACCATTACGGCCAATGATTCCTACAATTTCGCCTTCATTAATATTCATATACACATTTCGCAACGCCCAAAAATCGCCTCTTTCTACATATCCCTTCTTAGAAGAAACAAATTGGTCATTAAAGGGTTCATCCTCATCAATAAATTTATGAAATTTCCTTCCTAAATTGTTTACTCTGATTATAGACATAAAATAAATGCCCCGGCCAATTAGTTGGCCGATTGGCTAATTACTCACGTGGCAAACACACTAGCTAGTCATATTAGCGTGAATTCACATTAGAACCGTGTGGATTAGCGTTTTACACATTAAGATAATCGCTAAATCTTCGTTCACATTTCCTAAACATAGAAAAACCCGCGCCCCAGATTACAACCGTCCAAAAACAGGGGCTAATAACGGTATTTAAAAAATTAACTTCTTGAGGCAAATTGCTTAAATACCCTCCCATAAGAGTAATTCTATATAAATTAGCGATACCTACTAAAGGATTGAGCAAATAAATTTTTGTAAAAAGAGGTGATGTTCTACTAATCAAATCGTTTAGGGTATACACCCCGGGAATTAAAAAGAATAACGCCATAAGGAAAACTTGGATAATATATTCTACATCTCTATATATAACTTGCAAACCAGCAACCAATAGAGACAACCCTATAATCATACCTGTCTGAAGTAAAATAACCAAAGGCAAAAAAATTATCATGGCGGAAAAATCAACCTTAAATGCCAGAAAGAAACCTCCTAAAACTAAAATGGTAGGAAGAAAATTTATAAGATTAGCGCATACCGTAGAAATTGGCAGCAACTTTCGAGGAAAAGGTACTTGTTGAATTATATTTTTGCTCCCTAGTATACTATTCGTAGATGATTGAATTGAGGAAGAAAAATAAGCCCAGGGAAAAATAGCAGTTATTAAATGAATGAAAAAAGGGTATTCGCCGCTGGAGCAGCGGAAGAAATCAGAAAACAATATTTTATAAATACCCGCTGTGCAAAGAGGGATAATTAGCATCCATAAGAATCCCAATAACGGCTTTCGATAGCGTAGTTTTAAATCCCTAAGAGTTAATTCCCAAATTAATTCTTTATGTTTAAATAGCTGCCCCACCATCTTAAAGAAAAATTGCTACGGAGTTAGCGGCCCTCCCGAATCTAATTATAACTTACCTGGGGAAAGTGTCAATGAAACTATCTCGTTTTTACCCCGTTAGAAATCTAAATCGAAGATAAGGCATCCACCTCGAGGCGAATTATTTCTAACGGGGTTTACGGAAATAATGGAGATAAAAAAATACCCCTCTCTAAGAAGAGAGGGGCAAAAATTAATCACTTTTGGATTCGAAACTGTTCAGCTAACCCAGCAGACACAAGGCTTATCGCAATTAAGGAGTCAGCAATCCTCCTGTGGAAATAACATAAGTCGTAGCTTTACCGGCAAGCGCGCCTTGAGGAGCTGCTGTGCAGCTATAGCTTGTGGCAGTAAGGGTGCACGTAAAAGAATACCCTTGACAAGGACTGGCAGCAGTACAATCTACCGGATAATCCTTGTTAATGTATTTTGGATCGGCGCCATATAAATCTGTTGTAACACTAGTAGGATACACTCCGTTATTAGCGGCAGCATAGCCCTCAGTGGCAGTAGAAATTGCTCTTAGAGTTGCCTGGGCATAACTTTGCGCGGCGTTCAGCCTTGCTCTTAATAAACCGGGGATGCCGATTGCTGCCAATAAAGCAATAATCGCCACAACAATCATAATTTCTACGAGAGTGAAACCTTTCTTCATCCAACACCTCCTCAATGAGACCGCAATTTATGTACATAAATTGCATCGTCGAATTCCTGCCTGCCGGTAGGCAGGGATCCCGAAGCGCTTCTGAAAAATATCATGAGAGATTTTTCAGATATTTAGGCGCGAGGGATAATACTTTTTCGTAAATATTCAGTGAACCACGTCTGTTTTTTCTGAATATTCAGTGCAAAATGCAAATTGAAAATTGCATACCCTAACGGGCACAAGCAAGTTAAAATTATTTATTTTTCTTTGCCGTAATTACTAATTTTGCAATAAT
>JAHJHM010000006.1 GCA_018823915.1 Candidatus Omnitrophota bacterium | reverse complement strand
CCGCCGCCGGCCTCTTTCATCTGATTTACCACTAACCGGGAAAGCATCACATAACTGTAATAATTTGTCCACATTACTCTCTCTATATCTTCCAAGGGCTGTTCCCAAAAAGGATACTGGCTGGATACTCCCGCGCTATTGATTAAAATATTAACTTTCTTAAATTTCTCTATGGTGAAATTGACTAACTTCTCTAAATCTGCCTGTTTGGTTACATCGCACTTTAAACAAAACACTTCCTTATTTTGGCCGGCTTCTTTTTTAATTTCTTCTAACGCCTCTATTCTTCTTCCTGCCAAAACCATTTTCAAATTCTGCTCTCCTAACTTTTTAACAATCTCCCTTCCTATCCCCCCACTTGCTCCGGTAACAATTGCTATTTTGCCTCTTAAATCAATCATGTTTCTCCTCCTTTACTAATGCCAATTGCTTCTTCAATATCAATCCCAATGTAAAAATTAAGATTGCCGTAATCAAAAAATGACGATTAAACCCCCATAAAGATATTGACTTGCCTCCTAAATAAACCCCCATGCCGCCTGATAAAAAGCGCAGAGAACTATTTAAGCTGGAGGCATCACGCAAGAACTTGTCGGGTAAACTCGTCAGAATTGAAGAAAGGCCGACATGATTAAACGCCCAACCTAACCCCCAAAATACAGCAATAAAAAAAATCAACTGAGGAACCCTGAAAATAAATAAGAGAAAAATAAATAAACTCATGCTCAAAAGACCTAAGGAAGCTATTTTTAAAGCGCCGAAACGAGAGGCTAAAAATCCTCCTATGCTTTCAGAAAAAATTGCCGTCAAAGCAGAAATGGTAAATACGGAACTTATAAGAAATTGATTGAAGGAATGCTGTTTAAATAAATATACTCCCAGCCACTGCTGGATGCTATGATAAAAAAAGCTGCCGATAAAAATAAAAATAAATAACTTTATAGCCTTTCTGTCTTTAAATGTATCATAATAACTTATTTTAAATGTACCTTTATAATCAAAATCTTTAAGGAAATAAATACTTACGATAAAGGTGGCTAAGGCTAAAAAAGAAGGAATAAAATAAATTATTCGCCAAGGTAAAATTCCGCTAAAAAAAACCCCCAAAAGAGATGAGACAAATGATAGAGAAAACAAAAAACCCACATATTTAGGCTTAGTTTCAAGGGGCAACTCTTTACCCACAATTATTAAGCTTATTGGCACAAAACAAGAACCGAACATCCCCATTCCCAGCCTTCCTAAAAAAGCAAAATTTAAATTAGGAGCAACTCCTACAATAAAAGCGAATAAGGAAAATAAAAAGAGCGCAGTAAGAAGTATCTTCTTTATGGAAAATTTTCTACTTAACGGGCTCCAGATAAGAGCACATAGGCCGTAAGGAAGCATATAAATCCAAATGAGCTTACCCGATTGAAGAAGAGACTCACCAAAATGGGAAGCAATGCTGGGAATTAAAGCCGCGGTAGCGGCAACGCTGAATGAAAGAGTAAAAAATGTCGCCGCGAGAATAAAAAATGATTTCTTATCCATATATTAAATAAGGAAACTGTAAAAAACATAAGGTAAAAATGGAGAAGCTTATTTTAGGCACCTCTCTTTGATTTGCAATCTATCGCTATAAACTATCCCTGCCTGCCGGCAGGCAGGAACAATCAGCTTCCTGTTTCAATTATCTCCTTAAACCTCATTAAATTCTCTACAGAATGCTCGTTGATTAATTCTTCTACCTGACTATCGGTATACTTAGCACTCTTATCCATCTTGAAATCCTGAATCCAGGTCATTTCAACGCCGCCTTCAACCTCACGGTAAAGCCAGATAATCTTCATATATTCAAAAGGAAACATTGGCTCAAGGCGCGCGGCATAAGCAAACCTATCCTCTTTGTATAGCAACCTATATGATTTCCAGCTATTTCCATCCTGACGGGTAAGCTTAAAAGTAATCTTGTTGCCTTCTTTTTCTAAAACCTCCGACTCGGTATACTCCGCGAAAAACTCCTCCCAACGAGAAATATCATTACTCATGTCAAACACCTTTTCGTAAGAAGCATCAATTACAATTGAATTTACCGTATGCGCCATAGATCACCTCCCTTTCTTGATGTAAATATTCAGTGAACCACGTCTGTTTTTTCTGAATATTCAGTGCAAAATGCAAATTGAAAATTGCATACCCTAACGGGCACAAGCAAGTTAAAATTATTTATTTTTCTTTGCCGTAATTACTAATTTTGCAATAAAGATCGG
>JAHJHM010000038.1 GCA_018823915.1 Candidatus Omnitrophota bacterium | reverse complement strand
GCCGATATTTTTATTTCCGCGAAAGCGGGCTCCTCCAGCCCGGTAAAACACATCGCCCGTTGCCATTTTATCAAGCCACCAGTAAAGTCTTTTGAGCAGGCGGGGCTTAAAAGAGTTAATCCGTTAATTTATAAAAAACCATTTAGAAGTAACGATGGCCTGGCCATAAAAGAAGTTTCTCCTCCGGATTTTCTGAAAGTTTCCCAAAAATATGAAAAGGCCATATGTAAAAGATTGATTTCGCCTATCGATCCTGAAATCAAGGTAAGTAATGAATTAATAGAGATTTTTAAAAGAATTCAACGGGTAAGTGGAGTGATTTTCTCTTCAAGGAAGGCAACGCGGCGCTCTAACGCTTGGAGTTCTTCTTGGTCAACTTTTGCTTTGAGATTATTTTTGATAAATCTAACATCAATTTCTATTCTTGTTATCTTTTCTAAAGTCGCTGCTTGGTTTGTCTCAATGCCGCCCATTTTTCTATCCAATGTCTTCTGTCCGTCAGACAGAATATCAAATTTTGAACCAATATTTTCTAGCAATGCCGCTACTTGGTTTTCCGTATATGCTTCTTTCTTACCTTTTTTAATTTCCTTTTTCATAGCTGCAATAGTAAACTTTAATAAGGCTTTTGTCAAGGAAAAAGTTAAGCATTATAAAGATTTCTATCGTTCGTTGCCCGTATGCAGTTTGCCGCTGGGAAAAGGTGTCTGTCACCATTTCTCGATTGCCTCGTCCTCAGTGAATTGTGAAGGGTGTTCCCTTCCTTCGAAATTAGAAATTAAGGGGATAAGCGAGGTATTAAATATAAATATAGTCACAGTCAAAGATTTTGCTACTTACTTATCCAGTATTTATTCCATTTTTTCCAAAATAAAAAGAGTTTTAACTGATGAAGAAATTAAACAATTAGTTAAGGCAAAAGCAGAAGTTTTAGAGATAAAAAATCCTTGGGATATTATTAATCCAAAAAGAGAGAGAATAGAACGTGGGAATACAGAGATAGTCCGGATCATCAAGGAAGTAAGAGTAGAAGAAGATGCGACACCTGTCTTCTTAGGAACAGATGCAGATAAACTTAAGTTTAGCTATGATTTATTAACAGATGGAAATAAAGAAAGCCTTTGGTTTCCTATGAATACGGGAAGATTTATTCTCCCCGAAGAAAGAAGCCGACTTAAAGAGCACTTAAGTAATAATTTAATAGAGAAGAACCTGAAGACAGAAGAGCTCGATGATATAGATTTAAGAACAAGGTTAACTTGTGTTTCCCGCTCCATTAATAATTTGGAAATGTCTTTATTGGATAATATTTACTCGGAAGATTGTAAATATTTTGAAGAACATTATTTGGACCGTTTTAATTTTTGGATTTCAGAAGCAGCGCGTCCCTCTGCTATTTATAGAGCTTCTTTGGAGGCTTTGGTAAGAGAAATAGGAGAGGAATTTTATAGAGAAATTTTAGTTACTCACAATAAGATAGTAATTATTGATTCCGCTGTGAGGGGAGTTCAGCCGTGGTTTTTATATGGGGCGGTTAACTTCTTGGCCAAAAATGATTTAAAATTCCAGAACAAAATAGTTAGGCTGCTTCTTTTCGTCCCGCCGCCTTTTTTTAATTCTCATGTTTCCCGTTTATACGAGGCAAGGACATATTCTAAAGTGATGCAGCTTGTATCTATAAAAGAGGAGCGGCTCGGCGATTTTATCTATGTTAAGGAAATTCTTAAATTAGTTTCTTATCATCAGTTAACAGAGGATTATATGAAAAAACCCTTTAAGATGAGAAGAAATACTACTCAATTATTAGCATTCTATAGCCTATTAGTTTTATATCAGGAGTTGATAAAGGAACTTTCTCTTAATGGAGTCTTTTTAAAACAATTTGGGATTGATAAGTCCAGCAGCCAAACGGCATCTCGTCGTTCGCCTGCCCTGAGTGTGGTCAAATGGCCGCTCGTCGCTCGCCGCTCAAATCACGAATCACAATCACGAATGCCAAATCACGAAATTAGCAGTTCGCCGGTGGAGATCGCAAGTTCCCCTTTCATAGATAAAGAGAAAATTTTAAATTGGTACCTTAAGTATAAAAAACTAGATTTAGAAAGGAAATGTCTCCTGGAAAAAATAATAAGGCAACACAAAAATACGTACGCCCCCACCTTTGGAATTCCGGGGACACCTCACTTAATTCGGGATATTGATTCAAAATACGCTATTGTTGCCGCCTCGCCGGTGGATAAAAAACGGTCGCTGTCCCTATTTTATCTGCAAGGTTTTAAGATGACCGGCGATGCTTCTGGGACAATCAGCGTCAATGAGGAATTTCATCGTTTATTAAATAGCTTGCGGTATCAATTCCCGCTCATCAGCCAGAAGGGCAGCGTAGAGAAGGCAGGCATTGACATCATCAGTAGTGATGGGGGCGAATTCTTTTTTGATATCATCAATATTCATTCCCGTAGCCAGCGCTTCCAGGATTACATGGGCGGGGGTGCGAGTTCCCGCTACGCAAGGTTTACCGTGGTGGATATTAGGGGCTACACTAATTCGTTTCTTGATAAGTTCTTTATCGATCATATTTACCTCCTTTTTATTAACAACTTAACTATAGCATTTTCTCTGATTGGTGTCAAGAAAGAAGAGGATCATCTTTTCTTGGTATCAGTTATTCCGCCTACGCCAAGGCTTTGGCGGACAGGCAGCTATTCGCAATCCCTGCCTGGCCGACAGGCAGGCGCTATCCGCGATTCGCTTCAGCCAGAGGCTGATCCTTGCCTTGCCGGCAGGCAGGCGCCTCAGGCGGAATCCGCCAAGATTGCCGCCTCGCCGGCGGAGGGAAAAGGTGTCTGTCACCATTTTGCGGTTCACGATTCACGAATCGCGATTCACGGAGATGGCAGCTCGCCGCTTAAGGAGTCCGCCGGTTCGCAGGTTGGGGATTTTGATTATACTCCTTACGTTAATTCAGCATGGAACTTTTTAGGCGAGGCATGTTGGTTCCCTTTAGATGCAGAATTCTTTGCTGCGATGTTTGCTCATCTAAAGCAAGGTTGTGAGGAAAAAGAGAGCGAAAGCTTTGTTGAGCAGTTAGCCGAATTATTTAAAGAGAATAATATTAAAAACATACTTGAGGTTGGCACATCCAATGGCAGGATCCTGGAGCCATTACACAAGGCAGCTAAGTCAGCAGATGTAAAACTATGGGGCGTAGATTTAGAGATTGATAGAAAGAGAAGTCTAATATTGCGGAAAGAAAAAATTGCTTATTTGTTTCAAGGAGATGCTCGTAATCTAATAGATATAGTGTATGGAAAGAGATTCGACATTATCTTTTCTCTTGGCGTATTGTCGCCAGGAGCTGCTGGGTATAACCCCGCCTATAGTGAAAGTGGAGATGTAGGAGCATTCTATCAAAGTTGTTATCAAATAGCTAAATCAATGCTTGATGTTCTAAGCGATAATCCCAAGGCAGCTATATTCAACTTTCCAAAGTATGATGGCCCTATCCTTTTAGATAGAGAAGATATAGAAAAGATAGGGAAGATTATTTACGCGCCTTTTAAGCCTTCACCGCCCTTTGGTGAAAAAGCGCGAGTTTTTATTTTTGGAAAACCAATACCTCAGAGTTTATTATTAACTGAAAATGAGCTATTAGTTAACTTGCTTGAAGAAGTCCAGGAAGAGACAAAGCCTTATCTTGGTGTCATTGAGGCTGATTTAAAGAAATTAGGAGACTTAATAAATTCGGAAGGCTTCACAGCTGAGTCTCAATTAATATGTTCAGAAATCACAAACGCTTGTGAAAATATTTATAATGGTAAGGCATATCAAAATATCCGTGACACTTGTAAAGATATTCTTAGAATTGACAAAGTACATCAAGATATTTTTTCCTTACCTGAGAATAAAATGGAACTGATAGCTTGGAACTTACTTGACGTTTTAGCAAAGACAATTCCTATAATTGGCACCTCTATGCTTTTCTTTTTTAATGTTGAAGACATTAAGAAGAGGAGAGAGATTCTTGATATGATGGAAAAGGCGTTTATTAGGGCAAGGAGGGCACTTGAATATGCCCCTGAGATTGCTTCTCGACTTAAAGATTTCTCTTCTAGAAGCAGACATTACTTTGCTTGTAATTTACGGTTAAAGGTGTATCCAGAAGGAGGAGCTTTTGATATTCAGAAAGCTCGGAAAATAGTTAAAGAATATGAAACGCAGAGCAGCCCTCTGGTGTCGAGGCAAGAGGCTCCGCAAACCGTTAAGCCGTTGATAGAGTGTTTAAAAAATAATAGATTATATAAGCAGAGAAGAGAAAAGATCCGCTCTTTATTAGCTTCTTCTCATTATTGCAATTCGCCTATTGTTAAGATGCGAGAAAATTACCCTTATCTTTATCCACAATGGGTAAAACTCTGCGGGGCTATAGGGGCAGGAGATGTTGAGTATATAGCTTATTTGGAGGCAGTGGCTTTAGAACTAGAATTATCCCAGACGGAAGCTTTAAGATATCTTGTTGAATTAGTGAAAGGGGAGGATGAATCTTATTATCAGGTTGTCGTAGATTATTATACTGAGTTTTGGAATCAACTCAGGATAATAAAAGAAAGTATGAATTTAGAAGAAGAACTATTTTCCTCAGTCACTGGTAATAGCCTGGGTAAATACGCGGCTAAAATTAAAGTAACTGCCCGGGAACAGATGAGAGAAGAAGGCAGTAGAGTGAGCTCACCGGTGGGGGAACTTCCTGAGACGTTATCCTTACCAAGAGTTAATGTTCGGGATGTGATTCCCGTCGTCAAGTATGTTTGTAATGCATTAGAGTCAGGGCAGGCGTTTAAGATAATTGGTGGCGGGGGCTCAGGGAAAACGGAATGCCTTAAGACTGCTTTGCATCTTATGGGGAGGAGATATGAAATATTCGACTTGCGGCAGTGGACAATAGATAAGTTAATAGAAAAGCAAGATGAAGTTTTTAGACATAAAAGCACTCCTTTAGCAATAAGGGAAATTTTAAAGAGGTACGAAGGTAAAACTAAGGAAGAATTAAAGAATTTATATTCGGGTGATATATCATTGGATATAAAGAAAGTGGAGAACTTTCTCGTCAAAGAATATAAAGATGAAATAATGCAACGGGGAGAATCTGCAATAGATGTAATAATATTTGATGAGTTTGATATGGGTATTTTAAGAGATCTTACTACAATCGAGATAGATACGGCGGTTGAACTCATGAGTATAGCGAAGAGATTACAGGAGAAAGGGAATAAACAGATTGTTGCTATTATTCATCCCCCTGCCAGACAAAATAGAGAATTTATGAAGGTAATCAATCAGCTGTTGGGGGATGAAGCGCAAGAGATTGAGATGGAATTTTTGCCAGAAGAAGTTGCAAATAGAGCATTGGAATTCGTGGGGATAACTGGTTTGGAAGCAAAGAAATTAATGAGACAGATGGAAGGATTGCCTTCTGCATATTTGGACATCCTGATTAATAAAGATAGTCTTTGTAAGGATAAAATGACTTCAGAAGAGATAAGGATGAGGGTACGGAAGAAACTAGTGAGATTGAAACCAATCATTATTGACCGCTGCGATGAGCAAACGCAGGGTTTGATAATGAAAATGGCTTTTGGCAGATTGAACTCCACTTTTCTGGATGAAGAAATAAAGAAGCGGATGACACGGACGATGTTTGTTTATGAAAAAGATGGTAAGTTGGGTATGCCACCGTTTGTTAAGAAGGTTTTAAGAGAGATTATGATTGATTCACTGCAAAAGGCAGAATATATCCGTATGAATGTAAATGTTGATATTACATCGCTTGTCTCTTTGATAAATAGCGATTTGCAGGCGGAAGGAAAAACACTTAAGCAGCATTCATCTGGGTTGCATATAACTATTGTGAAACCTACTGAGATGGCAAAAGCCAAAGAAGCATTAAAGGATACAAAGAATGCTGAGGATCTCCTAAGAGAACTTTATGAATTGTCTAATAGGGAAATATCATTTGAAGCTGTGGGAATGTTGAAGAATAAAGAGGGTGATAAAACATATTTTCTTATTCTTAATGAGGATATGCGTAAGCAGACAGTGAAGATTAGGGAGATATTTGGTTTTACGCATAGGAAGAAAAATAAAGGATACTGGTCTGAAAACGCATATTTTTTCCCTCATGTGAGCGTTGGGTTTACCAATAAAGATTTACATAATAAAGAGGCAACGTGTATTAGTGAGCATATATTCGGAGGAAATGCTCGTGTGATTAGCGTAGAGGCGCCACTTCTTTCCTCCAGCCCCCTTGATGACCGATACTTTTTATCCGGCTTAGAGAATCCTCAAATAAGAGATTATATAACCGCCCTGATGAGTTATTCTTTTAGGCAGTTCGGGATAGAAGACAAAGAAGTAAAGGAAATGATTAGCATTCTCGTTGGGCAGCACAGCTTCAAAGATGCTCGCTCAGCTCTCTATAACGTCGGTTTTAATTGGGTTAAGAAGGGGAATAGATACCATGATATTTATGATAATTATCGTCGGAACATAGCTCCCCTTACGAGATACAGGATATTGAAAGAATATATTCGTTTAAGGGAGCTTAATAAAGATTCAAGTATCATTGATATTGGTTGTGGCAACCATGCCTTAGCTGTGCAGTTGATGAAGGAAATGCGCAGAGAGAGTGTAGAGGAAGAATATATCCCTCAAATCATCGGAACAGATTTTGTCCCTGGTCCTAAAATCGAAGATAATAAAATTAAGTATATCCGGCAAAATACGAAGAATCCCGGTAAAGTTGCCATTTCCGGAAGGAAAATAGCAGATAAAATCTGGATAATTGCTGCCTTACACCACATGGAAAAAGAGATAAGTTATTCTATCCTCAATGAGGCTGATCGTTTGCTTAAGCCCAATGGGGAGTTAGTTATTTTTGAAGATGTTGCTTTAGAATCAAAGAAGCCAAAGTTTGACGAGAAAGGTTTAGCCTCAAGGGTAAATTTACTTTCCTCAGAGCAGCGAAGAATTGCTTTTACTATCTATGATTGGCATGCCAATTGTGTGGTAGGAGGGAATACTTACGTACCGATTACCGGTAATTACCTTAGTGAATTCCAGTGGCGTGATGTTTTCTCTAAGGCAGGATTTAAAGTTAAAAGGGCAGATTATATTGGTGTTCATAAAAAGAGATTTGGTAACTTGCCCCATTCCGTATTTGTGATAGAAAAGGATCTTTCGAGAGACTTATTTGAAGAAGAATCCAGCAGCCCGGCAGCAGAGCAGCGTTTAGCGCCTGCCTGCCGGCAAGGCAGGATTAGCGATAAGCGATTAGTGATTGAGAAAAATTCTCTACTATCCGCTATACACTATACACTATACGCTATTATTGACAGCCCGCCGGTGAGGAGAATGGTTGAATTAGATGAATATCTAGGGTGTTACGGTAGTAATATCGGAGATGTTACGGAAGTGCTTATCATTGGTGGCAATAAATCCTATTTTTTCCTGTTGAATAATGCTCAAGTGCCAGGCATCACGAGGAAGGAGATGGTATTGAATGATATTGTGGAAGATTTTGGAAGAATTATTTTCTTTAAGAGAAACAACCTTGAGACTTTTATAGTTAGAGATGATTGTAGAAAACCCAAAAAGGGGAGTGTAGGCAGCTTCCATAATAGCGGGATTTTTTTCTACTTCTTTGAAGATTCTAGAGATAGAGGTAAATTTATGAGAGGATTTTATACTTTCTACGATCAATTTAGAAGATACTTCATCAATTGCCAAACAAGAGGTGACACTTTGTATTTTATTCTCTTCGATGCTTCTCAAAAGATTATAGCAGGCCGCAAAGTATTTAGAATCTTTAAAGATAGTATAGAGGAATATATTAGAATCGATATAAATAGGATTGGAGGAAAAGTCAGAAATGAATTCATCGATATTCATCAATGTCTTTTAGAGATACTTTTTCTGTATTCTTCTTCTTTCCAGGAAGTTTTAGCTGATGTAGATAGAAGGTGGGTAAGGGCATCAGTAAGAGTTAGCCCTTCTTTTAGAACAAGAAATCCAAACGGGGTAGAGACAAATTTAATGGGAGATTTTAACGATTTTTCTCTAAGAAAACTTATTAAACCTTCTTTAGATTTGAATGTTTTTACCATCTTAACCCCCTTTCTTGTTATAAAAATAGCATTTTCAGATGCTAATGTCAAGTTTTTTATTATTCAGATTAGTAGCCAATTTGTCAGTTGGATTAATATTATTGGGGAAAGTCTCATTTCAAGACCTGACACCATTTATGCTAATTTAGTAGTTAGTAGCCAGCGGTCGAACGAAGCAGTTTTAGAAGAAAAAATGGGGTGCGGCAGCTCGCCGGTGGATAAAAAACGGTCGCTGTCCCTATTTTTCCTGTCCATTTCTTCTTTGGGGGAGGATAGGCGTTCTTGCGAAAAAGAACTGGAGAAATTAGTATTAGAGCAAAGAGACCTAACCGAGCAGCTTAATCAGTCCGAGAAGGAAGAAAAAGAAAGAAGAGAAGAAATTGCCCGGTTTACCGAGAAGAAGAAAGAGATAGGCGAAAGAATCATCGAACTAAAGAAAGAGGCAAAGGAAACTAAGGAAAGAATAAAAGAAGTAGAGGTTAAAATAAACAATCTTGAAAGTGAGGAGAAAGCAGTGGAAAGAAGTTCCAGCTTCTCAATACCTCAAGAAGGAGAAATTACCCTTTTTAGAAGAGAAAAAGAGAATTACGAAGCTCAACTTAAATCCAAAGAGACTGATTTAGAAGAACTGCAAGGAAGAAAAAAGGAGATTGAGGAAAAACTTTCTGCGCGATTAAAGGAGAAAGAAGGAGAGAAAGGCAAAGGCAGTGAAATGGGAAAAGAGAAAGGAGTAAAAGGGAAAAAGATAGATGCCTTGGAGAAAAAAATAAGATGGTGCAGAGGCCAGGCAGAAATTATCAAGAGAGAGAAGATGGAGATAGTAAGGTTTTACCGGCAGCTTACGCAGAGAAAGGAGGAGCGGATTAAGGAGAAGATGACCAAGGCCGGAGCACAAATAAAAAAGCAGAAAGAAAAGAGAGAAAAACAACGCCGACAAATTAGAGTTAAGAGAGAAAGGGAGGAAGAGAGAATTAAGGACAATCTCCAGAAAAAATCCCAGGAAGAAAGCAAAAAAACCTCTTTAGAGGAAGAATTAAAAAGATTAGAAGAAGAAATAAATGAAAAAGTGAAATACAAAGCCGGGTTAAAAGTGAACATAAGAAATGGTATGATTGATGAACTCAAGAAGAGGCAAAAATATAAAAAGATAACTGAGAAAATCACTGGATTGGAAAACGACCCTTATTTAAAGCAGAATGCTCGTATGATTGAAACCTTGGAGAAAAAACCTCATTGTGAGAAAATTAAAGAATTGATTCAAGATATAGATGCTGCCCGCAGGATGGTGAAAGAAAAAATTAATGATTTATTCAAAAAAATAATGCGGGAGAAGATATTTGGCGGGCTTGGGCCCAGAGAGCAGCAGGAATTATATAATCAGACGAGAGAAGAGATGAAAAGAAGTAAAAAAACGATAAAAGAGGCAGAGGAAGCAATTCAGAAGATTATGGCTATTCTAAGCGAAAAGGAGAAGAAATTAGAAACTCTCAACAAGAAAAAAGGAGAAATGGAGGCTATAACTAAAGAGATAGGTGATTTGAGAGTGAGAATGGATGAAGATGGAGGGCGGGAAATAGAAAGTAAAAACAGGGAGATTTTAAAAATTGAAAAAGGTAGGTTAGGCTCAACGCAAGAACTAATTGACCGCCTTCAAGCAGAAGTAGACCGAATAAAAGAAAAGGAGATTAAGCCGCAAAAGGAGATTATGGATAGAGCCTCCCAGAGGTTGGAGAGTATCCCTTCTTCTCTGCGTGAGGATTTGATCGAAAAGGAACTTATTCCCTGGGAGAAACAGATGGAGAATTTGGGAGATTGGGATAAAGAATTAAGGGCAGAAAAGCAATATTCTGATATACAAGAGGCGATCAATAAACTTAAAGAAGATCAAAGGGTTTTAGATATAAACGAGAGGATTGAAGAGCTAAAATTGAACCCCGAATATATAACCACAAAAAACCTGATTGCCGGCTTAGAAAAGGCAAAGACAAGAATTGAGAGTAAGATTAAGCTGCCTAAAAAGGAGAAAGTAAGAGTAACCCCTGCAGCTGGGGAAAAGTTTAAACCTGCTGATTCGTATGTGCGGGAACATATAGAATTATTAAAGGTAAAGTTAGAGAAGGTGGTGGGTGAAGGTATTCTTGTTTCCTCCAGTTCGATTACCCCAGAGGCGGATAATAATTCCGGGGACAAGATACTTAATTCGGGAAAAGACAGCTCCAGCCCAATTTTAACAGGATTAAGGATTAAGCACACAGGATTAAGGATTAAGGATTCAGGATTCAACGGGCTGAATCCTGAGAGCGGTATCCTGAGCGCTAACCCTGCCGCCTCGCCGGTGAGAGAAAAATGGTCGCTGTCCCTATTTTTTGAGAAAAGAATTTTACCCTTTAGCGGCGATTTTGCCCGGATGATGAGAGAAGAGATTAAAAGAGATGGAAGAATAGCAGGGAAATTTTCCTTAGTTTCCAGTCCTTTAGGACGAGATGCTTGTTTATTACTTTGGTCGATGGAGATATTTGAAAGCGAGATTTCGTCTGCCACCTCGCCGCTGAATTCTTTTGAAGATACTCAGATGAGAATGGTTACGGCAATAGAGTTTTTCTATCATGGAACAAATGAGCGAGGAGTAAATTTTTTGCAGAACGTAGCTTGTATTAATAACTATCTTTTTTGTAT
>JAHJHM010000037.1 GCA_018823915.1 Candidatus Omnitrophota bacterium | reverse complement strand
TTCAAGGTCTGACCCCTATTTCTCTGACCCCTATTTCTCCCTGCCATGTGAGTTTTACCACTGCCGGGATTACCAAAAATGAGTATATTTTCTTTATGATCGAGGAAATGGCCAGCCAATAGAATTCTCAACTGCTGCTTTACTTTGTTAGCTTACCACCCCTACTTAATTTCGGGAATTCTAATTGTCGTCAGCAGGGTATTATAATTGTCGCTCATCATAAAGGGCGTAGCGGATACTGATTCGGCTACGCTCAGGATAAACTCCGTCGAAGTAGAAGCCGACCAAGAGCGAAGCCTGCCCTGTGGGTATTGTGATTTCCCGGCGCTGAGAGAAGATTCAAATAGTGGCTCCGTACACTCTAGATGTAGAATTATACACTATGTGGATTATGCTGCATTTTAGATGTATTAGGGGAAAACAGGGACGGAGCTAACTTAATAACTTAACAGAGGATGAGGATGGGGACGTAGTTAGATAATCAGTTATTGATGATTGGGCAATTCCGCCTATGAAAAAGTAAGTCAAGAGAAATAATTTCCCCAGCGGAAGACTAAGGGGTCAGACCTTGAAATGTGAAATAAGAAGGATGTAGGGGCGTTTAGTATTAGGATGAATACCTCGAGTAACATCGAGGTATTTTTTAAAAGAAGCGATATGCGGAATTTGCATAATGGTAAAAAAAGGATAGCTTGCGCGATATTGTCCGGCCGACAAAATAAACGTATGGGTCGGCATAAAGCTTTTTTCCCCACTGGCAAAACCGCCTAGCTCCGTGTTAGCCAAAAAAATAATAAAATTTAACTTAAAAATGATATAATAACACTATGGAAAAATATCGCTTCACATCTTATTTTGAATTCGAAGTTTTACGTAAACGTCCGTACATCCAGAAAGATTGGTGCATTCGAGTTATTGAAAATCCTTTAAAAGTCGAGAAACAAGAGAATAATCGTTTTCGTTTCTGGGGAGAAATCGGAAAAATAAAAGGTAAAATATTACGTGTTGTGACACTTGAGGATAAAATTACAATTCACAATGCGTTTCCAGACAGGAGGTTTAAATTATGTATTTAAATTATTATCCGGAAACCGATTCTTTATATATTGATCTTTCATCAAAAGCTAGCGCGGAAACTCGAGAGATTTCACCTGGAATCAACCTTGATTATGATAGTGGTGGTGAATTGGTAGGTATTGATATTGACAATGCTAGTGAAAAACTTGATTTGAAAGATCTTACTTTAAATCACATACCCGCCAAGGTTCATATTTTTGCATAATGATAAGATAATAAAAAAGGGTGTATGATATCTCTTCCAGTTCCCAGAAAAATCAAAATTTCTTCTTGTTCTAGGAAAGAATTATTGATAATATTAATAGAAAAGAAAATAAGAACCAATGAACTCAAGTGAATCTTCAAGCTACGCTGTTAGGGCGTAGAAGGAGCGGAATATGGATAAAGAGAAGTTGTATTTAGATACTTCGGTAATAAGTGCTTATTATGACCAAAGAGTAAAAGAGAGGCAGAAGGAAACAATTAAATTTTGGAAGAAGATTTTGCCGAGATATGAGAGTTATATATCGGAGATTACCGTAAAAGAGATAGCTAATACTAAGCAGATATCGCTAAGGAAAAAACTTACTAAACTCATTAACGGGTTTAGAGTATTAAAGTTGAACAAAAGCATTAGATCTTTAGCAAATAGTTATGTTGAGGAGGAGATATTTTCTAAAGCCCAACGCGCAGACGCGTTTCATGTGGCCGCGGCTTCTTTTCATGGGATTTATTATTTGGCTTCTTGGAATTTTGAGCATTTGGTTAAGGTAAAGACAAGAAAGATGGTGAGTTTGGTTAATGTTTTAAAAGGGTTTAAAGAGATAGAAATTATTATGCCTACGGAATTATAGGAGGACCTGATGAGGAAAATTGAGTATTTTGATTATGAAGGGCTTGCCCTAAAAGAACATGTACCGGCTAAAGTGTTGGAGAGAATAGAAAAGGAAGTTAAAAGTGAATTTCCCGATGACAAGATGATGTATGAGCTGCATGTTTTGCGGGCGGTGATGACTGGGTATTGGAAAGATTTAATGAAAACCTCTTGACAAAAGCTTCGGGGGAAGGATAAAATCAATTATCAATTATCAATTATCAATTATCAATTATCAATTATCAAGTACTAATTACCTTAAAATCACGGAGGTGCTTAAATGCAAGGAACAGCGGTATTAAAAAAGAACAAGAATATGGTAACAAGGAAGATAGCTGATGAAACCATCCTCCTGCCTATATATAAAACCTCTAAAGAAATAAACTGTATCTACACCCTAAATAAACCCGCCTCAATAGTCTGGGATATGATTGATGGTAAAACAACAGTAGGAGAAATAAAGGATAAAGTATTAAATAATGGATTTGACTTAATTAAGGATAAAGGATTAAGGATTAAGGATAAAGTGGAGAGAGGAAAGGATGAAGGGAAAAGGATAGTAATAGTTCAGCTACCAGAAGAATCTCTTAGAGGATAGACCACACTGGCGGAAATAAGTGTGGT
>JAHJHM010000036.1 GCA_018823915.1 Candidatus Omnitrophota bacterium | reverse complement strand
TTTATATCAATATTATTTATGTGTAAATATATAAATTGTCCTGTAGGGACAAGGCATGCCTTGTCCTTTAATTTGTATAATTTGTTATTGATTTTTTATATGGTCAATTTTATACGATTTTATTTTATGGTTTATTAATTAATGGTTATATTATATTTATTAGAGGACAGGGCATGCCCTGTCCCTACGGGATTATTGTAATTTTTTATTGGATTATTTTTATTATTGAATTTATTTTTTACAGATAACAGTTAATATATGACTATTCCTTTTATCCTAAGTCTTTACATTAAGATAACATTATTTGGATAAAAAGTCAAAATAAAACCTTTAATAGTATTACTGTTTGGTTTATAATAACAGGAAAAATGTCTAGTTCTATTTAGAGGTAGTATGGGAAAGATTGGATGAAGACTTTCAATCTTCGCGCACGGCGCTCAATACGGGCATCAAGACTCGCAAAAAGAGATTTTTGCTTGTGCCTGGCTTTCAATCAGTTGCACAAGTTTGTTGCATTATTTACGAATGAACCATTTTTTGGGTTAAAAGGACAAGGCACTTAATGATTACCATAAACAATCTTTCCAAAGGTTACGGCGGAAAAACTCTTTTTGAAAAACTTTCTCTGGCTATTAATCAGGGAGAAAAAATTGGGCTCATTGGCCCTAATGGCGCGGGTAAAACTACGCTTTTTTCTATGATTCTTGGTGAAGTAGAGCCTTCGGCAGGAAGTATTCAGATTAAAAAGGGGTTGCGTATTGGATATCTTCCACAAGAGGCAAGTTTTAAATCCAATCTGTCAGTTTTATCAGAGGTGGTTGAGGGCGATAAAACTATTATGGAACTCCTGAAGGAAAAGGAGGCATTGGAAATAAAAAATAAAGCAGCTACCAGCCGTTATGGAGATATCCTGCACGAGTTAGAATTTTTGGGGTTTTTCGATTTAGAACATAAAGCCGAGAAAGTTTTGATGGGGTTAGGTTTTAAAGAAAGTGATTTGCGCCGGCCGGTAAATCAGATGAGCGGAGGCTTTAAGATGCGCGCTTTATTGGCTAAGATACTTACTTGTCACTATGATATTTTACTTCTCGATGAACCGACTAACTTTCTTGATTTAAATGCTGCCTTGTGGCTTGAGAGTTATCTATCTGATTTTAAGGGAACTTTTGTCATGATTTCGCACGATAAGGATTTTTTGAATGAGGTTACAAGATATACTTTGATTTTAGAGCATAGTTTGATTACTAAAGTTAAGGGTAATTATGAAGATTACCAGAAGATAAGGCAAGAGCAGCGTAGTTTTTTACTCAAAGCATTTAAGGAACAGGAAAAAAAACGCCGGCAGTTAGAAAAATTTGTTAGCCGGTTTCATGCCCAGCCGAATAAGGCTTCCCAGGTTCGCGCTAAAAAAAAGGTGCTTGAGAAGATGGAAAAAATTGTCTTGCTGCCAGATTATACCGAAAGCATAAGGCGTTTCCATTTTCCTAAATGTGCCCGAAGCGGATACCGGGTGATGGCATTAGAGAAAATCTCTAAATACTATGGAGATATTGAGGTGTATAGAGATTTAGATTTTGAAGTAATTCGGGAAGAAAAGGCAGTTTTAGCGGGTGAGAATGGAGCCGGCAAATCTACATTGCTAAAAATTCTGGCGGGAGTAATTAACGTTGATAAAGGCTTGCGAGTCCCTGGTCACAATGCTAATGTCGGTTATTTTTCTCAAGAGAGGATGGAAGTGCTGAATCCTCTCAATACGGTTTTTGCTGAAGGCTCAGCCGCAGGAGATAGTTTAAGAGGGGAAGATATCCGCACAATTTTGGGGACGTTTTTGTTTACCGGTAGTGATGTAGATAAAAAGGTTAGTATTCTTTCCGGAGGAGAAAAAAGCCGGCTTATCCTGGCTAAATTATTAATGAACCCGCCTAATTTCCTTCTTTTAGATGAGCCGACAACCCACCTAGATATTGATGCTACAGACGCTTTGATTAGGGCATTGAGAGAATATGAAGGAACGTTGGTGTTCATCAGTCACGATATTCATTTTGTCCGTTCTGTCGCCAACACAGTTTTTGAGGTTAAGTCAGGCCGAGTGAAAAAATTTCCCGGGGATTTTAATTATTATTGGCAAAGAGTTAAGGATAGCACTTTGCTTGCAGAATATCCTTCAAATAAGACCCCTCCTTCAAAGGTATTAGGAAGGTCTATCCCCATGGATAAGACCCCTTCTTTTCCGCCAGAGCCGGATCAGCCTGCGGCTGAAACGGTATCAGGAGGACCTATCCCAATGGATAAACAAGCACGCAAGAGCCATAATACTAAATTAGCTAAGAAGATAAAAGAACTTAGGAAAGAAAAAGAAAAAGAAGAAATTCAGCGCTACGCAAAAAGACGCGTTTTGTCTAATCCCTATAGTGTTCGTAGTGAAGCAATTACTAAGGAATATAGCCGTTGCCTTAAGGAAATAGAGGAGAAAATTCTTAAGATTGATAAGGAAATTAAGAAGCTTGAACCGTCGTTCTTTCCGGAATGATTGTTGTGCGATCGTAACCGTATCCCTTCATATAGATGTTAGGACAGTTGCCGTAGTAATCTATCATATTCAGGATGAGTGCCAATCCAAAACCAGATTAAATTCTTATCTATCTCTACTCCAATAGATCGGTATTTTCTACCCACTCTAACTGACCGGTACCTACCGACCTTCTTGAAATGTAAAGAAGGGTGTTTAGGATTGGTTTTGAGAAGCTCAAAATTTTTATCTGCCAAATTCTGAACAGATGCTGGTAGTTGTTTATAGCAAACCCAAAATGACGGGTTGGCAAAATGTTTCATAGTTCTTTGCATTTACCAGCCCGAAAGTCTGTTATGGCTTCATTGGCTAATTTCTCAAGCTTTCCTGATTGGACATCTTCCTCGAACTGGTTATCCCACATTTTTGTCTCAAACTCCTCAAACCATTCCCTTAAAACCGTAAAGTCATCTTTGGGCAGCCGGGTAATTGCTTTTTCAATTTCTTGCACCGTACTCATTTGTATCTTACCTCCTATTTCCTATGGGTATAACACTATAAATCACCTGCTTTTTTCCAGAGTGCCTGCCTGCAGGCAACGGCGGGAAAAAATCCGCTGCAACGCATTGTTGGAGGAAATCCTGATATATTTTGGAGATATTAAATCTCAACGTTTTAGGAATATTTGTCTCTATCACTGATTTTTAACAAAGTACTGCCCTAATATCTGTCCTCTTTTTCACTTGTAGACTAAGGGAAAAAGACCCTGACCCCCTTTTCCCTCTCTTTTTCCTCTTCACGAACTACTCGATGTCCCTTCCCCACCGACGCGCCAGACTCTATACCCTGGATTAGTTATGCACCTATCCCCCATCTGGAAGTAGTTAAACCATCCATGAGCTTTCTCACCATTCGGCATCCCAGTGTAACAATAAAAATTAGAACCAATCTCATCCCCCCATATACTACCCGAGTATCTCCGTAAACCATAATTATAGCAATCGCACGTCAACACCGCCTGCTCCGGGTTTAGTTTAACGCGGGTGATTTCAGGGCTGAACTTTAATCTTCGACCTTTTCGGCTTACAGCCTTTAGCTTTCCGCTCTCAGCTTTCAGCTCTTTCTTCTTTCCTGCTGAATGCTGATGGCTGATAGCTGACAGCTTAATAACTGCCTTAATCTCCTTCAACTCGCCAAAGAACACCTTTAATTGACTATCCACCTCTTTGCGCGCATCTCGTGAAACGTGAAGCGTATCTCGTTGAACTCCTCTCTCTCTCTCTCTCTGCTTTCCCCTCTTTGCTCCTTTGTGCCTTTGTTGCTCTGTGCCTTTACCAGTTAAATCAAACCCATTATTTAATATTTTATCCTTTATTTCTCCTATTGTTGTTTTACCATCAATTAAATCCCATACCCAAGCAGCAGGGGGATTTAAGGTGTAGATACAGTTTATTTCTTTAGAGGTTTTATATATAGGCAAGAGGATAGTTTCATCAGCTATTTTTCTTGTTACCATATTCTCGTTCTTTTTAAATATGGTTGCGTTCTGCATTTGGTCACCTCCTTTGGCAATTCAATTGGTTAATAGTCTTATTACTTTTATTTGGCTCTTGCGGGTATTATATTATACCACTCTCTAACTAGCTCCTGTTTTGTTCTCATATAATACCCTTCCTTTGCTTATTATCTTAGTAATAAAAGCCTGCTTGACATCTTTCCACTCCTCTATCTCATCTTTGGTATATACAAGGATATCCTTAGGAGTGTTAATAAACCCCCACAATCGTTTCCTGATTTCTCTAGCTCGCTTATGACGTGGCAGATCACTGCTTTCTACCACAACCAATAAGTCTAAATCACTGTCTTCTTTGGGCTGTCCATAAACATAAGAGCCAAAAAGTATAATCTTCTCTAAGGGATAGTTGCTTCTGATTCTATTAACAATCTCTCTAATCTGTGCCTGATTTACCATACCTTACTGCTCTTAAATTCCTACCTTTTGTTTAACTTTTCGCTTTCTTTTAGTATCTCTCTTGCCTTAATCGTTCCCATGATATCCATCAAAAAAGCTTGTTTATCAGATTAATTTTACTCTCCCTCCAAGAAATTGTCAAGATTTTTGCCCAGAACAATTCTATAGTTTATCTACAATATCAAGAAATGCGGATTCTATATAGTATAGAAATTTTTGCAAGAGAGGAAATTGATGATAGAAAATGTGTTGCTTGAGTTTCAGGAGTTTCTACTTTCGCACAAGTTTACCTCTTGACTTCCGCAATGGGACACCCTAAAAGTAATATGTCATTCCCGCGAAAGCGGGAATCCAGGATATTGTGAGAAGTTTTTATATTTATATTTTAGCAAGTAAACGTAATGGCACACTCTATATGGCGCTGTTGCATAATAGCTTCTTTGTCATCCTCGCGAAGCTTGTCCTCGCGAAGGCGGAGAGCGGGGATCCAAAAAAACATTAATTTTATTAGTCTTCTGGATTTCCGTTTCCACGGGAATGACACTTTTGTTGTATTTCGCACCAGCGCCTTATTGGGCGAGTAAATTCTTAGCTTTTTCTAATAATCATACGAACTTACTCCTTAAGGCGGGACTTTCAAACTCTTACAGTTTGAAAGTCCCGCACAAGAATCAACCTTTTCTTTAATGGATCAAGCTCTTTTTTTATTCTTTTTTCCTCAGCTTTCCCAAGAAGAAGAAAGTGAATAGGAATAAGTTTTGTTCCCGGAGTATTTTTTAAATGTTGGGATAAGGACGAAGCCGAGGTGTGCATTTTATACAAGGAAGGATGTTTCCTAAAGTAGGAGGATGAGGCAGTGCAGTCATGGATAAGATAGTTTAGCCTTCCGGCTTCTTGTAATGTTTTAAGAGAAAAAGAAGTATCTGAGCTGTAAAATAAAGATTTCTTCTCAAAACTAAATTTTATTCCCAAAGAATCTTTAGTGTGTTTATTTTTTATTGCCCGCATTTTTAGTCCATACCGACAATAAAAGAAATTAGTTTTAAAGACATCAATATATTTTATTTTAGGGTATTCCTTTTTGTCCAATCTGAAAATCTTTACAAGTCTCTTAATAATTTTTATACAGTGAATGTTAGAGAAAATATTCAAATTATCATTTAAGCAATATTGAGTGTGGATGAGAGAGATTATTCCGTAAATATGATCTGGATGCTGGTGGGTGATAATAATATTCTTTAACTTTCTAAAATCCACCCCTACTTTTAGCAGTTTTTGTACGATTGCCCCAGGACAATCGATAAGGAATGTTGTCTTTTTGCGGATAAAGAGAAAAGAAGTATTGTCCCTTTTTTTGGTAGGGACGCTGGAAGCAGTACCTAAAAAAATAATTTTGGACATATTATTAATGCGAGAGAGGGGACTTGAACCCCTACAGTATTGCTACCGCTAGCCCCTCAAGCTAGTGCGTCTGCCATTCCGCCACTCTCGCAATTCTAAGAGAAGTCAAAATTTAAAACGAAAAAGTAAAAACTACAACTAAAAACTCAAAACTTTCTGTTATATTTTTTCATACAATTTTTGATAGCGTCAATATATTCATCTGTTCCTAAACGTCTCTTCTATCAAATATGTATTTACTTTCCGGGAATTCTTTAGCGAATCTTTTCATCTCTGTTCCCAAAGAACTAATTTGAGCGGTATGGGTGAATTCTCGGAATAAATTAGTAGTTATTCCAATAGAAATAGTAAGAAAACCAAACTTATGTATTTCTTTATCGCGCCCCTTTGTCTCAATGTAACCTTTAATTCTATCTTTTTCTTCAAAGAATTTAGAGGATACATTGTCAAGCTCATCAATTATTTTTTTAGCAATATTTTCAGCATTTTGTGGGACAGTTATAATGACAAAATCATCTCCTCCAATATGTCCAATAAAATCATTAACCGTTCCTTTCTTTTGGATAGCGTCAATAAGAATCCGGGCTGTTTCCTTGATTACCATATCTCCTTTTTCAAATCCATAGTAATCATTTAAGGCTTTGAAATTGTCAATATCGGCGTAAAGAACAGCGATTTTTTCTTTATTTTTTATTCTTTCTTCCAGCTCTTTATGTATAGAAACATTTCCCGGCAGGCGTGTTAGGGGATTAGCGTCTAAATCTACGTTGGAACGCCGTATAAGCATTCTTATGCGGGCAAGTAATTCTTGGGGAGAAAATGGCTTTACCATATAATCGTCACTGCCTGCTTCAAGCCCGGCTACCTTATCATCAGTTTCTCCTTTTCCCGTAAGCATAAGAATAGGCAGATGCAGAAATAGAGGATCTTTTCTTAAAAGTTTGCATATTTGCGGGCCTTGGAGATCAGGAAGCGCATAATCCAAAACTAAGAGGTCAGGAGATATATTTTTTATCTTTTCTAAAGCTTCCCTGCCGCAAGAAGCTTGCATTATTTCATATTCACCTTCTAAAGTAGCTTCCAGGAGGTCTAAAATATCAGGGTCATCATCCACAGTTAGGACTTTTAGTTTATGCATGTTCTCCTAATCTCAAAGTAAAATAAAAAGTGGTTCCTTTGCCTGGTTCGGATTCTACCCATATTTTTTCTTTATGGGTATCGATAATTCTTTTTACCAGAGAAAGCCCTAAACCGCTGCCTTGGATTTTTTGGGTAGTTTGGGTTCGATAAAATTCTTGAAAAACTTTTTCTAAATCTTCCTTTGTGATTCCACATCCCGTATCAGAGACGGCAATTATTGCTTGGCTATTTTGTATGTTGCATTTTATTGTAATTGCTCCCCCAGGAGGAGTGAATTTTAGAGAGTTATTGATGAGATTGATAAAGACCCTTTCTATAAGATTTCTATCCATATAGACATTTAAGTTTTCAGGAGTATCGACGTTGAACCGTATTTCTTTAGTTTGCATTTGAGGTGAGAGAAAATCTCCTACATCTTTAATTAATTTAACCACATCAGAAAGAGCAATTTTTATCTCAGTCTTTCCTGATTCGATACGAGAAATGTCTAAAAGGATATTTACCATATCTACTAGTTTATCTACATTTTCATCTACTTTTTGCAGTCTTTTTTTTGCTTCCAGGGGCAATTTCCCAAATTTTTCTTCTACAAGTAGAGAGGAAAACCCTTTTATTGAGGTAAGAGGAGTTCTTAGCTCATGAGACACACTAGAGATGAAGTCGGTTTTTGCCTTACTCACAACCTCAACTTCCCTTAAGCTTTTAATGAGTTCGTTAGTTCTTCCTTTAATCTTTTTTTCTAATTCATCTTTAGCTAGATAAAGATCTTCAAATAACTTAATGTTATCTAAACATTGTCCCAAATATATACAAATTATAGAAAATATTTCTTTTTCCGCGCGCCGGATAACTATAGGTGAAAATAAAGTAGAGAGAATAAATATAGCGTGGATATTTTCTCTTCCATTTACGGAAGCAATGAGAAAATTCTGAAATTGGGAAGATAAATTTTTACAAATTTCTAAATCCCCAGAGAGCATAGGGGTACTAATTAACGCTTTTTTATTAGCGGTAAGAAAATGTCTAATTACTTCAATTTCTTGAGATTGAAAGCCGATATTTGTTTCTATCTTTAGGTCGTCAAAGTTTAAAATCAACCCCTTTTTAAACCCCAAATCATTTATGGTTTTTTCATTAATTTGAGAAAAAAGCTTTTCTTTATCCAAGATATAAACAGATGAGAGAATTAGGTTTCGCAAGAGAGTTAATTTGTTCAATTTATCTTCTACTTCCTCTTGATAGAGTTTTAGTTCCATATCATTTTTAACAATTAGTTTTGTCTGCTGCTGCAATTCTCCAACGGATTGGGCGAGATGATTTATATTTTTTTTTAGAATAGAAATAAATTGTATTTTATTTAAAAGATAAAATGAGAGCAAGACTACCGCGGAGAAAAGGAAAGATACACCAACAAGGAGAGGATTTAAAGAAGAAAAATATTCAACCATACCTACGGTCTTTTATGGCGCTGTTGGATTATCCAACAGCGCCTTTTATTTCCATAGTGTCATCAATAGGGAGCCTGCTTCCAGGCCAATTTCTTGTATTTCTTTATTGGGGAAAAGAGAATAGTCAGAATATATGCCAATTATTTTAAACTTATTTCCCAGGTGATGTTTTATTAATTTTATTTCTTCCTGGGCATGTTCTTTTAATATTTTTTTTCTTACTAGAGAATTTATAATAAATACCAAGCCCTCTTCTTTTTTTTTAAAAGGTTCCAGCACACCTTTAAGGGATTCAAATAAAAGGGAAGGCTGAAGAAGCAGAAGGTGAATCGGCTTCTTCTCTTTTATTTTCCCCATGCACACCAAAGAACCGTCTTCTAAATGATCAACAACACTTATTACGTGCATCCCTCCGTTTTCTTCTATTCCCAGAGGATAAAGAGGAAAAAGATGATTTTTTTTAAAAGTATCAAATTTTTCCTCAAAGTAATCTTTGTAAATATTTATTGCCGGCTGATTATCTATTTCTATGATAATTCCCCTTTTGTCTAAACTTTTGGTGATCGTAAAGGGTTTTCCTATAGGCAGGAAGCCTCCTATCCTTAAAGAACTTACTTCCAGGCCTTTGCCAATGATATTTACCAAGCCTTCACCGATAAAATTATTGATTATTTGATAATTTTTGGGACCATATTTTGCTACATAACCTCCTCCCAAAACATTAAAGATTCTTCCTAAAGACATCTCTACTCCTTTTAAATAATGGAAGGGATTAAATTGATGGGAAATAAATGAAAAGAGAAACTTTTCGCCTGGAGAATCTCGAAGAGAAGTACGCAAGAGAGATTCAACGTGTTCAGATTCATCACTTTTTATAAAAAATTCTTTTAATTCTACACCTTTTTTATTCACACAGCAGATTACAACTCCCTTTTCAATTATTTTTTCTTCAAAAATCAAAAAAGGAGTTTGAATTCCTAAAATCCCTAGTGGTTTTAAGGTAAAATTGATTGTTTTTAAGATGGTTTCGGGTTGATAATGAGAAGTAAAGAAAACAAAGATGTATTTTATTGCTCCAGAGAAGGTAAATTTTAGCTTAAAACAAGCTTCTTTTATTGCTTCTTCGCCAGATTTCTCGCTTAAGACGGTAGCAAATTTCTCTTCCATTTATATACGGATTTTTACAGAACAGTATAGCTTTTAGTTCGTAGTGGGACGGTTGCAAAATGCAACAGTCCCATAGTTCATCGATAACAACGAGCTACAAACTACCAACCACGAACTACGAACCATGAACTACGAACTTATTCTTATCTACGTTGTTATTTCTTTTCCATAAAGACCTTAAACAGGTCGATAGGAATAGGAAAAACTATTATAGATGATTTTTCCGAAGATACTTCTACTAAAGTCTGTAAATATCTCATTTGAAGAGCCATAGGGTGGTCGGCAATTACGATAGCGGCCTGTTTTAATTTATCGGCCGCCTGAAATTCCCCTTCGGCAGCAATCACTTTGCCCCTTCTTTCACGTTCTGCTTCGGCTTGACGGGCCATTGCCCGGCGCATCTCTTCAGGTAAGTCCACATGTTTTATCTCTACTATTGAAACTTTTATTCCCCAGGGGTCAGTTTGTTTATCAATTATTTCCTGAAGAGCACTGTTTATTTTTTCTCTTTCCGACAAAACCGTATCTAATTCCGCCTGGCCTATTACACTGCGCAAAGTGGTTTGAGAAATTTGCGAAGTGGCAAATTCATAGTCTTCAACTTCGATTACAGATTTCACCGGGTCCATTACCCGATAATAAATAACCGCGTTCACCTTTACTGAGACATTGTCTTTGGTGATGATGTCTTGAGGAGGGACATCCAAAGTAACTGTTCTTAAAGAGCGCATAACTACTTTGTCAACACCGGGGATTAAAAATATTATTCCCGGCCCTTTTGGTTTCTCTAACACTCTTCCCAGACGGAATACCACCGCTCTTTCGTAATCTTTTATTATTCTTATAAAGTGGGGTAGAATAATAAATAAAGCTATTGCTGTAAAGATAAATTTAGCTAATGCCGGCATCTTGGACCTCCTTTTTTTTAACTGTTAACGTTAAACCTTCAACTCTAATTACTTCTACTTTTTCCTCCTTTTTTATTTCCTCGTCGCTTTGAGCATTCCATATTTCTCCGTGGATAAAGATTTTCCCGCTTTGGGAAATATCTGTATAGGCAGTGCCTACCTTCCCGATTAAACCTTCTTTTCCCGAGAGAGATTTCCTAAAGTGAGCCTGAATTATTTTGGTAAGAACAAAGAGACTAAATGTTCCTAATGTTACAACCAAAGGCACAATCGTTTTTAAAGAAACCTTTATGAACTCCGGCTGGTTAAAGAGCATTATTGATCCAAGAATAAAAGAGATAATTCCTCCTAAGGTAAATAATCCAAAGGTAGGGGTAAATGCTTCTACAATGAAGAAAATTAGCCCCAGAATGATTAAGGTAAGTCCGGCATAATTTATAGGGAGAATACTAAGAGCATAAAAAGATAGAAGCAGGCATATAATCCCGGCAATACCGGGAAAACCAAACCCGGGATGCGTTACTTCAAAAATTAACCCTAAAAAACCTAAGGTTAAAAGAAGATAGGCAATATTGGGCTCAATAAGAGCGTTCAAGAATTTCTCCCGCTTAGTGAAGGCGATTTCTTCCATAGAGATATTTGCAGTAGAAATTTTTATCTTTCCTTTAGTTGTGATTATTATTCTGCCATCAATTTTTTTAATAAGATCGGCAACATCGTCAGCAATTAAATCACAAACCTTTCTTTTTAAAGCTTCTTCTTCAGTAATAGAAACGCTCTTTTCTATGGCATCCTTTATAAAAGAAAATGGGCGCTTTCTTTGCTGGGAAATATTTTTTGCCCAGGCAATAGTATCATTAATAATTTTTTTCTTTACTTCCTCATCCAAGGAACCCCATTTGCCTCCCCCAATTACCGGATGAGCAGCGCCAATATGGGTGGAAGGGCTCATTGCTAAAATGTGAGAAGCATAGCCGATGAATACGCCGGCAGAGGCTGCCCTTCCACCTTTAGGGTGTATATAGGTAATTATAGGAACGGGAGAGTTCAGCAGCAACTTAACTATTTCTTGAGTAGATTTAAGCAGGCCTCCGGGAGTGTCCATTTTTATAATAATAAGAGACGCGTCTCTTTCGGCCTCTTTTATCCCTCTGCTTATATAGGCAGCAGTTAGAGGATTAATAATATCTTCGGAAATAGTTAATATTTTTATTTTTGTTTGAGCGAAACTCGAGAAAGGAAGAAAAAGGATAAGAAAAAAAGTAAAAAGAATAAGTGGTAAGTAATATTTTTTCATTTAGCTTTTATTAGCGTGTACTCGCGTTTCTCTATTATCCGCGTAAATTCACATTTTCTTCAATTCGCGTTAATAGATTACCACAAAGAGAAATAAAAATCAATAAATTGACAGCTATCTCTTTATATCGTAAAATAATCAAGAATGAAGAGAAACAATTTTTTAGACAGCTTAAAAAAATTTATTGAAAAAGGAGAAAATGATTATGTCGCTTTAGATTTAGGTGCCGGATTCCTTAAGGGTATATATGTAAGCGATAACCAAATCAAAAATTTTTTTGTAGAGAAAAATAAAGGTAAGCCTATTCAATTAGCTGCCAATTGGCTAAAAAGAGAAGGATTACTTTCTAAGCCGGTTAAGGCGGCGATAAAAGGGCAGGATACCTTTATCAGGTATATTCCTTTTCCTAAAATAGACAAGAAAACTCTTAAGCAAGCTTTTAGTTATGAAATTTCTAAATTTATTCCTTTACCTAAAGAAGATGTCTATTTTGACATTTCTATCCTCGATGAAAATTACAAATCCGGTGAGTTTTTTTTATTTTTAGCTTTGGCAAAAAAAGAACTTATCGACTCTCTTATTAAGGAGTCTCAAGAGGCAAAACTTAATTTAACAGAGATTAGCTTAAATAACGCAGCGTTAATAAACTTGTTTTTAAGCTTTCTTTCTTCAGAACTTCCTTTTTCAAATTCATCCCCTCAGGCACAAGCACCCTCGCGGGCACAGGCACCCTCTCGGGCACAGGCACCCTCGCACCCTGATACCCTTATACCCTTGCGGGCACAAGCGGGCACAAGCGGGCACAGGCGGGCACAGGCACCCTTACGGGCACAAGCCGGAGAAAATGTTGCCTTGGTAGATATAGGGCTAAATTCTACTCTTCTTAATTTAATTAATAATGGCCTGCCTATTTTAAGCCGGGAGGTAGAAGTTTCTACGAGTAATTTGCTTGCAAAATTATCCATGGGGATACCCTCATACCCTAATACCCTAACGGGCACAGGTACCCTCTCGGGCACAGGCGGGCACAGGTACCCTCTCGGGCACAGGCGGGCACAAGCACCCTCGCGGGCACAAGCACCCTCG
>JAHJHM010000035.1 GCA_018823915.1 Candidatus Omnitrophota bacterium | reverse complement strand
GCTTATGGCTTTATTGCGCCATTCATTATGCTCATAGATGTATTGTGCCTAAATCGCTCTGCAAAGAAGATAAGCACAGGTAATTCTTCCAAAATTTCTGAAAGGAGAATAATAAAAGATAAGCCCTCCAGCTCGCCGGTGAAGCGAGATAGAAAAAAAATAGAACCGTCCCCATTTTCACCCCTTGTTGGACAAGAGATAAAGGAGCTTTTTGTTGGCACAGAAAAGGCCGGGGAGAAGATGGGGTCAGACCTCGAAATGCGAAAGGGTAGCTTTTCGGCGGGTTCAAAGGTAGAAGTATCTAGTCCAATAGAAGAAGAAACGGTTACGATTGCCCCTCTTACTCCCCAGGAGATAAAGCAGATACAGGAGCAGGAAGCAGCGAGGCGGAAAGAAGAGGAAGAAGAGAGAGAAGCCCGGGCGCAGAGGGAGAAGAAGCTTAATTTAGGAAAGCAAGTCATTGATTTTTTATTGTTGTCAGAGGAAAGGCTTGCCTCTATAGATATCCTTGCCATAAATGAATCTTTAATCGTTGATTTAGGAGAGAAATACAGCCGGTTGATATCCTTAGAACATCAAGATAACCATATAAAAAGTGTTTTAGCCATTTTATTAAAATTAGGTTTTAAAGGATTAACTTCCCCTAAAGGTAAAGCAGGAGTTATTCTACGCGAAATTGATTTAGAAAAATTGCCTCAAGAACTTAAGCAGTCAACATTGGAAGGTATTTTGGAGGAGGCTTATCAAGAGCTTAATTATCTTCATATTCGTCAAATAAGCGAAGAAGAGATTATTGTCCTTATTGATCATCTTGAATCTGCCGCTGCCCTGCCTAAGCTCATCAGCTTAGGAAACCAGGCGCGCATTAAAGGATTAAAGGATATCCAGGAAAATAAGGATGATTTGGAAAAATCTATCTTCTTTCTTAAGAGAGCAGTGAGGCTGGCCGGCAAAGATAAGGAGAAATTTATTTGTTTATACAATCTTACCCTTAGCCTATTGGGTAAGGAAGAGGTTGAGCAAGCAAGAGAGTGTCTTTACCGGGCATTAAAGTTTAATGTGGGTAGTAAGGCAAAGACAGGACTCCTTAAAAGATGCGGCAAACTTCTAACAAAATCAAAGAAAGGTTACTCAAAAGAAGATTTTAAGAATTATTGTTTTGAGGTAGAACCTGATTTAGTGAATCCTGTTTTAGAAGAACTTTTTCCTCCCACGCAAGAGCCGATAAAAGATGAAACACAGAAAGAAGAAGTAGGCAGGAAGAAAAAAGTAGCGGCCAAGAAGAAATCTCCCTCTATAATAAGAGAATTATTCTTTGTCTTGTTTACCGTCCCGTTTCGTCTATTAAAGGCAGTGATTAAATCAATTTTCTCTTCAGGAGAAGAAAGAGAGATAGAAAGGCAGACCCTTTCTCCGGCGAAAGATAAGCAAATTTCCTCCAGCCCGGCACAATTGGTTAATTTCGAATTGAGTGATGTGTCCCTAGAATTTCCAAAAGACACAATTTCCTCCAGCCCGGCAGTGGATTCAGTGGTTGCCCCACTCTACTTAAAATACAATTTTTCTTTTAATGAACAAAAGAAGGAAGCTTTTCTAGAAGCAATATATCTTAAGGAATTATTAAAGTATTTACTTATTTTTTATAGTGATGAAGAAGCGAAACAACTTTTTTGGGAATTTTCAGCAAAAGACATAGTAGTGCAACTAGAAAAATGGGTGAAGAGTTTACTGGGAAAGAAGCAGGTAAAAGAAATCCTGAACAATGATGGAATGAGTAGTGGTTCCTCTTCATTGGATAAAAAAGACAGAGAAAGCCTGAAAAATGGTTTTAAACTAATAGAAATGTCTCTAAGATGCAAGTTTTTCCGAAACAATTTTTTCCAGGAGATGATTAAAGGAGGTATTTTTTTGATGGGCAAGGCGCTGCAGTGTTTCCCATTGTTTTTGTCTCAGTTCAATCACTATTTTATGCCGCGGTTTAGGGAAAACGAGATGAGCGGGTTTAGTTTGAGAAAGATACGTTGTGGAATCGTGCGTATCCCAAAAAGCGGCCGCCTCAGTATCGTTTTTGAAGTCGGGGATTTTAGGAACCTTATTTTTAGCCATTGTTTACCTCCGTTTGTGATAGTATATTTGCTCTTTTTTTGTCATTATTCGAGCCGTAATTACATAAACTATGCCTTGGGGATTATAACGGACTACTATGAACAAATATCTGCCGGCATCAGTTTGACCATAGACGATATACAGGCCATTTTTGGTTTTCCTGCTAATTGGTTGATTATAGCAGGCTTCCTCAACTTCTTGGGGAGTGACGCTATGCCTATCAATATGTTCAATATTCCATCTATTCCAATCAAAGCCTTTTATACGCAAGCTATGCTCCTTTTTCTTTTACGCAACAGGCATTTTACTAAATATTTTTTTGTATGTCAACAAGAATCCTCCCCTACCCAAGCAGATTCCTTAGTTGAGAAAGACATCGGCACCTCCAGCCCGGCAAAATTAGCTCATAGCTTAGAGCTCATAGCTCATAGAGAGAAGCAATCAGTTGAATTAGTTCATAGTTCAGAGTTCATAGTTCATAGAGATCTATCAGCTAAGAGCTATGAGCAAGGAGCCAAGAGCTATTGTGGCAGTTCGCCGGCGGAGAGAATGATTGAATTATCAGTCATTATTAGCGCTACAGAACCAACTGAAAGGCTGGTTTCTTTAGGAGAAGTAATCCAAGGGCAGGGGGATAGTTGGCAGAAAAACTACAAAACCAACTATGAAAATATCCGTAACCTAGACCCTCAAGATTACATTACTAAGAACATATCTTCTATTATTTCACAGGATGCAAATGGAGAATTATTTAAGGAATCTAATGAATTCTTCCACGGAAATTTCAGCATCTTTGAGGATTCCTTTGAGCGTCCAGCGGTCAACCTCTTTGTGGTTGGGAATAATGAGAGTAATTTGAGCGGAGTCATTTCTAATTTTAATATGGCTTCCACGTTGGCCTACACGATGATACCCGATGTTTTCAAAGGCCTTTACGATTTCTCTACCGGAGAGCAAGGGTGGTTTGGAACTCATACAGCTAGTTCTAAAACTTTGTGGTTTGGGGCAGGACGTATTTCTTCAGGATCAGGTTCTAAATATAGCCGAATAGCTTCTTCAATGTTTTTAATAGCTTCTTTTTCAGTTTTTCCTTGTGACCACACACCTTTTAAAGATGGACAATGCGAAACAATAAATCCATCTTCGCCTTTCTCTAGGACGATTTTTAACCTCATGATTTTCACCCCTTGTTATTATGATTCAACTTGGTATACCTTTATTATCAGGCATTTGAGCTTACTTTCGACCAAAACTACTTACATTTCAATAATAACATCTTCCCCTGTTTATGTCAAGCAAGACATTCTACAAGTCACAAACTGGAATCTGGCAAGTTCAGCAATGGAAAACTTACAACTTACTGAAGGTGCCTCCAGCTCAATTTATATCCGCCATAAACCATTAATTATTAACTATAAACTAGGAATTGCCGCCTCGCCGCTGAAGGGGGACAAAGAAGAGAAAATTCAGGAAAAAGGATTAATTCCTTTTGATGGATCTATTTTTACTCCCAATAGAGGAAATTTGGTAAGATTGATAGATTTGCTTTTTGATCCCCAACCTAAGCTTCGCAATTGGGCTTATACCACTCTTGATTTATTCCCGCCAAAATCGCTAAAAGGTTTAATTACCCAGACACATTTTAACCAGGTGATAGAATGGCTTGGGATAGATTCTTTCCGAAGCGGAAGATGCCTTGATTTATTTATTCAATGCGACTCTGAATTTATCAAAGGCCAGGTTAGCGAGGAGCTTTTGCGAGGCATTATAAAGGCAATGCCTAAGAGAAAATCCTTGAGTTTCATATATACGATTAAGTGTCTTGGAACCATCGGCCCATTAGCTTGCGAGGAAATTAACGAAGATGTCTTGATTGATCTGATTAAGCTTAGAGATTCACTTTTTGGCCACATCTCCTATGAAGGCCATATTCATGATGTTTCTATTTTAATAGGGCAATTTGCTTCTTTAAACCCAAAAGCAGTTACTAAAAGAGTATTAAAGAGGCCTTTTAAGCGGTTAAAAAAAGGGCAGTTTGATAAGGGTTCTCTCTATGATATGCCCTTGGTTAAGGTATTGGTACCCTTAAATCCCCAGATAAGCAAAAAGTTTATTACTGAGCCGTTTTTAAGGAAGGTTTTACCCTGGTTGATTAATGGGGAGCATAAGATTATTAGAAGCGATGCCTCAGATTGCCTCAACCTCTTAATTCCTTTAGCTGAACCGATAATTATCGAAAATATTTTAAAGGAGTTAAAATCTTTTCTTAATCCTGAATTTAATTTCCGTAATTACTTTCTAAGTCAGGACATCAAAGTCTTAGAAAGCATTAAGAACTATCCCCAAGATGGTCAGGCCCTTTTTGAGAGAGTGTTTAGGAATCACATTCATTTATTTACTATTGAGTTTTTTAATGACGCTATATCTAAGAATCCAGGAGTTTACAAGAAATATATAAATGAAGATTTTCTGGAAGCTTTCGACAAACTAAAAAAAAGATGGGAAGGAAAGAAGATATTTAAGATTGAATATAATATTTGTCTTTGCTTAATTCAAACCTTAAAAAATTACGGAATTGCCGCCTCACCGGTGAGGAATTTATCTATAACTTCTTCACCAGCAATGAATTCTGAAGAGTGTCCCCTTTCTCTCCACAAAGAAGTAGTTAAATTAGCGAGGCAAGATATCTCCTCCAGCCCGACACAATTAGCTCATAGCTTAGAGCTCATAGCTGATAGTCAAGATGATTTGCTAAGAACTATGAGCCAAGAGCTAAAAGCTAAAGATGGCAGCTCGCCGGAAGGAATTTTAGTTTATGCCCCCCGTGTGCCTACCTATGTTCCTTCCCGCTACTCAAGGATTAAATTCTTGCGTGGGGATAAGGTGATTTCCGTCAAGGAGAGTGAAGAGCCGCTCACCGAAGAAGAAAGATTTTACATAAAAAATACACCTCCCCGGCAAATACATTCTGATTTCGACAAATATGAATATGGGCTTTATGGCTCGGAGTTGGTTGTGCCGCACAAAGAAGTAACAGTCAGCTTACCCGAAGAATTTATCCCCCAGAGGCCTGTTCTTTCTGATGTCATTAGGAAAGTAGGTGATGTTGATAATTATTGGCAAAGGTTCCTAGAAGAAAAGGGATTTGAATTTTATTCTGAAGCCATAGGCCCTAAGCGTAATATTTTAGATGAGCTGCGGCGCTTGCGAGAAATATTAAACCTTAATCCCGAGAGCATTGGCTTACCGGTAAATACTTTAAACTGGTTAGAAGAGCTTATGCCGCCGCGCGGTATTGCTCCCAGCCCTCTCTTTGTTACTTTAAAGGCGCCTACTACGGATATGCTTTTACATAAAGAAAATTGTAATTTTAAACATATTGATGAGTTTATTGAAGATTCAGAAGAAGTAGAAATCCCCCGGAAATTTATCTTAGAGCTTAAAGCTCAAGGATACCTTTTTAGAGATTTAGTTAGATTTTTAGAAGCAAAGAGCCCTACTTTCAAATTGTTTGTGATTAAACACCCCTTTACGCGGGGAAAATCAGGAATTCCCCGTTATAAAGGGGCGTATCTTAGCCGGGACTTAATCCCTGCCTATGATATTCCTGATGAGCAAAATAACCGCTGTATTTATATTACGGAAACGCGATATAAAGAAATGCTGAAGAATTTCAGCCTTTTTGCTTTTATTCTCGACCATGAGTTTCACGAAAAGGGTCATTCTCCTCATACTGAGCATAAAACAGTGTGGAAAGACAGAGGTTGGTTAGATTATTTTGTAGACCAAGATTCGGGGATTAATGTATTTTTAAAGGGGTATATCGACAGTTTCGCCGAAGAGGGAGATATTTCAGGTTTAGATAGATTTATTGCTTCTCACCCCAATGATTTAGAAGGGCTGGCTTATGCTTATGCGCAGGCAAGGAGAGAAGAAGTTCTAAGGAGAGGAGTTGTTTATTTATCGAATTGGAGCGAGTATCCCACTACGCGCATTAGGAATACACAGGTAAGAGTAAGGAGCGCCAAAGTTAATAACGCAATAAATTTAGAAATTAACACTGATATGTTCGGTAATGGCGAAATTTATCTTTATCTTGCTCAGCCCCAATATATAGAGAAGAAGGATTGCATCCTCTTCTTAAGCGACTATTCCTCTAACAATGAAATTTTAAAATTAATTTTTGCCGTGGGGATGCTGGAGGATTTTGGTGCAAAAACTATTACCGTAGTTCTGCCTTATCTTTCTGAAGATAAAGAATGGATTAAGGAAGTGTTATCGCAATCGGCAAATATTAAGCTTGTTCATCAAGAGGAGTTTTTATCCTGCTTTGATGATGCCAAGGAGAAAAAGGACCTGATTCCTTACGGTAAAGATGTCTCTTTAAAACAAACTATCCCTCCTCCCCCGGCAAAACTCCCTTTCGATGTTTTGCTCTACACTCCTATCAATGCTAATTTTGTTAATGGTTTAAATTTAGGGGCAATCAAGGTATTAGCGATAAACATAGGTAAAAAAGGAGAAATTAACCTCCCCACCTGCCTAAGAAAGGGTGAATGTGTCCTTTTAGTCCACTCTACCGACGTTAAACTTGAGCTGCTTCATTTATTTAAAATCTTATATGCGTTAAGGAAAAGAGGTATTATCGTATCTATTTATCTGCCGAACTTCAGCTATTCCCGCCAGCATCAGATTTATCCTATAGAGAATAGCGGGCCTCAGGCAATGGAGGGCAATAGCGCGAAAGCAATCATAAAAGCCATCAGCCGTTTCTCTGCCAATATTTATGTAAACAATGTCCATTTTTCAAAGACACTGGGTGAAGTTGATATTATTAATTCTTTTAAAAGAAACGGTGTGCCGGTTAATTATGAAATAGAAAACCTGACCGAATTAGCCGGTTTAATTAATATAACCAACCTAAATTTATTTGATAAGTTAGTCAGCTATTTACTTGAAAAGAAAAAATTAAACAAAGAGAAGGTTATTGTTATTGCTGCCGATAAAGGAGCAAGCCTTTTTGCCCAGGAAGCAGCCGGAAAGTGTGAAGTTGGCTATGGTGGGCATATGAGAAAAGAAAGAGACCCTTCTAAGTCAGCTTACTTGCAGACGAAAATGGCTGCTCCTCCTAGTGATATCAGAGGTAAATCGGTTATCGTTGTGGACGATATCATTGATTCGGGAGGAACAATTATTGATGCCGCCCTGCGCCTAAAAGCCAGGGGAGCAGAGAAAGTTTTTGTAGGAACAGTTTATGGAATTTTTAGTAAAGGCATTTCTATTTTTAAAGACAGCTATGTAATAGATGAGAAGATCGACCAGCACTTAAAGAAGCATAATGAGGGGCTGTTATTCATTATAAATAGGCTGCTCAAAGCCTCCTCTAAATACGAAGGTAAATTCAGCATTGACCGCTATATTTATAAATTATTAGTAAGGGCAATAGAATTTTTATTCTGGAGAAATCAAATCCGGCCTTCTCAAAAAGTTTCTCTTATAGAATCACCATTAATCGAGAAGATTATTTCTACCGATATTATCCCCAAATCAACCAGCCGTATTTATATGAGAGAAGAGGTAAAAGAGATTGTTGAAAGAATAAGTCAGTATTATCTTTTACCTTCCCCGAAAGCGTTTTCTCTCTATGCCAAAAAAGAGGGCGGCACTGAGGGTTCTATTTCACCGTCTTTACAGTCGGAGAATATGGGGTCAGACCTCGAAATGCGAAAAGGCAGTTCGCCGGTGGGGGGGCAATTTTTCTTATCTTATTCCCTCAAAGAAGTAATAAAAGCGGCAGGAGAAAAGATGTTGATGCCTTGGAAAGGATTTAGTACAAGCAGATCCTTATCATTGGTAACAATTATATTTGCTTTTGCTGCTATTGCTGTCTCCAATACAATGTTATCTTTGGTATCACGACAAATATTAACTTTTATTTTTGGTTCAATGATTCTTGATTTCTTTTTAACTGAATATAGACAATATTTAATATCTTCTTCGTTCAGTCCCAGCCTTGGTCTAAATAAAACATCACCTAGCTCTTTAAGCATTTCTGCAGATAAAGCTATCTTTACCGTCCCTTCTCTGAATAACTCATATAATTTTTCATTTACCGCGCTTCCAATCAGAGCACGAACAAATATATTTGTATCAAAGATGATGTTTTCTCTTTTCATATTGTTTTTTGCGTACTTCTTGACAAATTCTATCTATTTCTTCATCAGTGATTTCTTTTCTTTGAATAGTTTTTCGCATTTTATTAACTATTCTATCCAGTTCTTTCTTCCAAATATCATTTTCTTGGAGATGTTGAAAGAGGATATTTCTATCTCTAGAGTTCATAGATTTAAGAAGATATTCGATGGCTTCTACATCAACCGCAATTTTAGACACAATGATCACCTCCTTTTTGATGATTTTGATTTAACTATAGCATTTTTTTCTTTGCCTGTCAACGAAAAGCGAAATGAACCCAACAAACCCAATGACCCAACAAACCCAATAAACCTAAAAAACTCAATAAACTTATATGTTTCCAGCCCGGCGAAATTAGTCGTTCGTCGTTCGTCGTTCGTCGCTCGTCGCTCGAATCACGAAAATGGCAGTTCGCCGGTGGAAATAAATAGGGGGGTTGTCCCCACTGTCTTATTTTGCGGAGATAATTTTCAAGTTTCGCCATTTTTTAATTTTTTCAATTGGGACATTAACACCGGAGGAAATTTCATCAATAATACTCAAAGAAGTATGAAGGTAGGAGAATCTTTCAAGAAGGTTGAGCTGTTT
>JAHJHM010000005.1 GCA_018823915.1 Candidatus Omnitrophota bacterium | reverse complement strand
CTTCCTTACAATGAGTAACCGGACGCAGCATATACCTTACATCTACCCACATACTATCACCTCCTTGCGATTAATTGGCTATCTAGCTCTTCAAGGCCCTTTCCGTCTTTTTCGGCACAGATCATCTTATCCAGGATACCTTGAGGAGTAGCCTCTTCCTCAATCTGCTCTTTTATAAACCATTGCAAAAAATCGCAGGTTTGCTTGTCGTTTTCCGCCTTAGCTAACCTTACGAGATCTTTAATCAACCCGGTAACCTTCTTCTCGTGCGCCAGGGTTCTTGAAAAAAGATCCTTAGCTGATGAAAAATCCTGGGGCGGCTCATCAATTGCTTTTAACCCTGCTCTTTGGCCATTCTCGTTTACGTAATCAAGCATCTTCTTGGCATGCCCCAATTCCTCTTTCCATTGGACATAAAACCAGTTGGCGGCTCCTTTTAAATTAGCGCTGGCGGCATAGTCAGACATGCCCAAATAAAAATAACCGGAATATATCTCCTTGTTCATCTGTTCACTTAACCCATCTAACATTTTTCTACTTAACATGTTACCCTCCTTCTTTTTATATTTTTACCCCCTTAGAGGACAAAATTCTCTAAGAGAGTCTACTATTTTATAGTAGCCGCGACAGTAATCGCCTTTAATTCCGAAACCATAATTTTTTCTATACGGTCGAGTTTCTTTTTCACATTACAATTTTTTGTATGGGGACAAATTCTCTAATTCGCCTTTAGTTTTGCTGACTCGTCCTAAATTATAAGATAACGGACGAATAAAAATTTCTGGGCGATTTGAGCCGGCTTCTTCTATCAATTTCTGTTTAATCTCTTCTTTTTTCTTCTTATCTATAATCGAATCCAAAGAGTATTTCTTAGCCACTTTTATAAAAATCCCCTCCTCGTTCAATCCCATATCCAGGAAAGAATATATATAAGCCTTCATCTCTTTTGCTTTGGGGCAAACGCAGTTTTCAACTATTTTTTCTTTGCAAAGACAGCATTTTAACTTTGAATAGATATTAGTTTTAGCATCAGCAAATGTAGCGGTATTGAAAAATGTAAAAAGAAAAAGAAAAATACCTATTTTATTAATCATCACTCTCTCCTCCTTTTCCCATAGGGTAGCCGGCGTTCTCCCATGCGCCATACCCATCCTCAAAAACCTTGATTTTTCCCGGTTTAAACCCATTCTTTATCAATATTCTTCCCGCGCTCATACTGCTATCACACTTTCCTCCATCCCAAGTTCCCTCGCAGTAAAAAACAATTTCTTTATCCTTGGGTATACGCTGAAAATTATCCTCTAATTCTGAGAGAGGAATACCCAGCGCCCCCTTGACATGCCCCTTTTTATAATCTTCCATGGTTCTTACATCAATCCAGACAATATCCTTAAATAACTTATAGTAATGCTCGTAGGCTTCTTCTAAATAGACCGGGGAAGGCTCCTGACTTGAAGGTAATTTAGGGCCGCGAATAAGAGGGTAACCTTTCTTTTCCCAGAAAGAAACACCTTCTAGATTATAAGCATCGTAGCCGCTCTGTCTTAGTTTTCTGGTAACATAACTGCTTCTGTGGCCTGCTCCGCAATAAGCGACTATCTTAAGATTTTTATTGAGAGCATTAACTATTCCTTCTGTTCTCTCATCTCCTTTATCAAACTTACTTTTGGGAAACCATATACTTTGAGGGATGTGCCGCTCTAAATATTCATTTTCTTCCCGGACATCTAAAATAATAATTTTCTCTTCCTTTTCCAACCGGGCGATAAGCTCTTCTGAAGTAATAGTGGGTATTTTTGTAGAGTTACTTTCTGTATCAGTATGGCCGGCTTGCGGCACTACAATTTTTGTGGTAATAGTAATTTTTGCTTTAGGGTTAATTGGGTCATTAGAAACAATATAAATCTCTTTGCTATCTTTTCCTGATGATTTTCCTTTAGAATTATAAGCTACCTTTAACTCTGTAGCCTCTTGAGGGGCGATTTTTTTAGAAGAAATTTCCGCGGTAGTACATCCGCAATTTGTATAAATTGACTTGATAATTAAATTTTCATCTCCTATGTTTTTTACTGTAAAAATTTTATTCTTTACTTCTCCTTCTTTTACTTCTCCAAAATCCCAGGAATTGGGAATAATGGTTATTTTGCTGTTTTTATTAGCTTTCATCTCTTGCGCATACGATCCATCTGGAACCAACAAAAAAATAGCCGTATATATAATAAATAGTAACCTCACTATTGTTTTCTCCTTTTTTTATCATAATTAATGGTTGCATTGATGACCTGTAGCGGCTGGGTGTTCTTGTTAATTCTTTAGTTTTTGCTTCTCTTTTTCTATCTTTTTAATATATCCTCCTGGATCTTTTTTGAATTTTTCAATACACATCGAACAACAGAAGTTATAGATTTTACCATTATATTCATACTCGATTCCTACGCCCATTGATTCTATATCCTCACCGGAAACAGGACAGATTTTATTGCCCACTTCAATCGTATCCAATAATGCTTTGTCATATGATAAGCCTTCTTTCATTCCACTATGTTCACTATGGCACTGATTCGCATAAACCAAAGAAACTCCTGCGCACGCTAACAACATAACCATGCTAAAACCAATCAATTTCACCTTCATTTCTTCCTCCTCTTTTTTAGCGGATAACGTTTAGCGTAGAGCGTATAGTATTTTTTCTATCCGCTAAACGCTATCCGCTATACGCTATTTCTTAATAACTGTCTTTCTTTTAACCAACAATAACCCACCGGTACAATGAAAAACGTTATCAAAGCAACCATCATCCCTCCTACAGATGGCAATGCCATAGGAATCATTACATCTGAGCCTCTTCCGGCAGAGGTTAATATCGGCAGTAAAGCCAGTATGGTTGTTGCGGTAGTCATAAGGCATGGCCTTACTCTTCTCTGCCCGGCGAACAGGGTTGCTTCTCTTATTTCAGAAATAGTTTTAGGTTTACGTTCGGCAAAGCTTTGATCTAAATAGGTAGCCATAACTACGCCATTATCACTGGCGATTCCAAACAGCGCTAAAAACCCCACCCACACGGCCACGCTTAGATTATAGGTCTGCATATTGAATAAGTCTCTGAAATAATGCCCAAAGAAAGGCAGATGCATAAACCACTCCTGAGCGTAAAGCCAAATTAAAATAAACCCACCGCAAAATGCCACAATGATACCGCTAAATACAAGAAGGGTTGTAGGTACTGATTTAAATTGAAAGTAAAGGATGAGAAAAATAATAAAAAGGCTTAGGGGCAAAACAACTGCCAGCTTCTTTTCACTTCGAACCTGATTCTCGTAACTTCCGGCAAATTTGTAACTCGTACCGGCAGGTAAATTAAATTCACCAGATTCAATCTTACTTTGTAAATAATTCTGGGCGGCATTGACGACATCAACTTCAGCGATATTAGGCTTTTTATCAAATAAAACATACCCTACTAAAAACGTATCTTCACTCTTGATCATTTGGGGTCCGCGCGTAAACTTCAAAATAGCTACCTGAGATAAAGGGATTTGCGCCCCGTCTTTCGCGGGAACAAGAACCTCTTGCAAATCTTCTATAGAATCTCTTAATTCCCGCGGATAACGTACCCTTACCGGATAACGCTCTCTGCCCTCAACTGTAGTAGTTAGCTTCATCCCGCCAATTGCTACTTCAATAACATTTTGAACATCACTGATATTAATTCCATAGCGGGCAATTTTTTCCCGGTCAATATAGAATTCTATATAGGGCTTGCCTACAATACGGTCAGCAATAACCGCGCTGGCTTGGACCCCGGGAACTTCCTTTAGGAATCTCTCTATTTGAAATCCTACTTCCTCTATTTCTTCTAATTTCTGGCCTAAAATTTTAACCCCCATTGGCGCACGCATACCCGATTGAAGCATGACGATTCGGGCGGCAATCGGCTGTAGTTTTGGAGCCGATGTTGACCCGGGGACTTCACCGGCCGTTAGAATTTCCTTCCAGATATCATCAGGGGTTTTGATGTGGCTGCGCCACTGCCGTTTCCTTTTTCCGGTTTTGGAATCTTTTAGCCCATATTCGGGTTTATAACTGATTACCGTCTCAATCATTGATATTGGCGCCGGATCTAACGGCGACTCCACTCTTCCTATTTTGCCAACGACAGAATCTACTTCGGGAATTTGGCTTATACGGATATCCTGTTTTTGCAGAATATCTAAAGCCTCACCAATAGAAGCATGGGGCATGGTCGTAGGCATATAAAGGTAAGAACCTTCATCTAAGGGCGGCATAAACTCTTTGCCTAAGCCGGGAAAGGTATGGGTTAAAGGACTAATCGGCCAAATACTGCGGATTACTGACTCTTTAATGCCTAATTTGCTAATCGGCTTGGTCAACGGGGAAATAATCTTGGCAAAACCTACCCATATAGTCATGCCGAAAATAACTATAACTATGGGGATACTCAAAAATAAAACTTTGCGCTCTAAAAAGTAAACTAAAATCTTAGGATAATAGCGCATAAATTTAAAAAAGAAAAATATTAAACCAAAAAGCAGGCCTCCGACAAAGAGAAAATTAAGCGTATGGCCTTTGCCAAAACCTAAAGGCATCCATTGGTGGGTTAAAATAATCAGGACAACTCCAATAGCAATCCAATTGGAGTATTTAAAAAATACCTGTTTAATTTTCGCGGGAATTTTATTTTCACCGATAAGATAAGCTCCATATATAAGAATACCTATTCCTAAAGCCGCGGAAACCTTAAGCCCGATAAAAGCAGCTACCCCAACTATAATCGCTTTGATTTTTTGTTTCATTCCTTCAAGAGGTTTTTTTCTTTTGACAAAGAACATATGCGCTAATGCCGGGACAACTAAGAGCGCGAGAATAACAGATGCCAAAAGTGCGAAAGTTTTAGTAAAAGCTAAAGGCTTAAAAAGCTTTCCTTCCGGCCCGGTCATAGTAAATACCGCTAAAAACGAAACAATGGTCGTTGAAATCGCCGTTAAGATCGCCCCGCCCACTTCACTTGCCGCCCTATAAACAACGGCTAACGAATTTTCCCCCTCTTTAGCTTCTTTTAAATGCTTAATCGTATTCTCACACATAATAATACCCATATCCACAATCGTCCCGATAGCGATAGCAATACCGGCTAGAGACATCACATTAGCATCTACTTTGAATATCTTCATCATAATAAAGGCCATCAAAACTGCTAAAGGAAGAGTAAGAGAAACAACCAAAGAACTCCTGAAATGCATTAAAAACAGCAAGATAACAATAATCGTAATTAATATTTCCTGAGACAGAGCTTCGCGTAAAGTTCCTAAGGTTTCATGGATGAGCTTGGTGCGGTCATAGAATGGCACTATTTTTACTTTAGAAACCGTTCCGTCAGCAAGAGTCTTTGAAGGCAGACCGGGTTCGATTTGTTTAATTTTTTCTTTCAGCCTTTTTATAACCGCCATCGGATTTTCGCCATAGCGCACCACAACTACACCGCCAACTACCTCAGCCCCTTCTTTATTTAAAGCGCCGCGGCGTAAAGCCGGGCCAAGGCTGACTTGGGCGGCAATATTTTTCACATAAATGGGGACATTATCATTAACTTTCACCACAATATTCTCTACATCTTTTATGGTTTTTATAAATCCGATACCGCGGACAACGTATTCCACACGGTTAAACTCTATTGTTTTCGCCCCCACGTCAATATTGGCCTTTTTAACCGAAGTGATGATATCGTTTAGCTTGACATCGTAAGCGCGCATGGCATCAGGATCAACGTCAATCTGATATTCTTTAACATATCCGCCGACAGAGGCAACTTCGCTTACTCCTTCTGTTGCCTGCAAGCCATACTTCACATACCAATCCTGGACGGAACGCAATTCATCGAGGCCAAACCCTTCCCCTTCCAAGGTATACCAGAAAATCTGGCCTAAAGCGGTAGCGTCCGGGCCTATGGCCGGTGAAACTCCCGGAGGTAAATCTTTTAAGGCGCTGCTTAACCGTTCTAAAACGCGCGAACGTGACCAGTAAAAGTCAACGACATCATTAAAAATAATATATATGGTAGAGAAACCAAAAGCAGAGTAGCTGCGGATGCTTTTTACTCCGGGGATACCCTGTAAAGATATTGCTAACGGATAAGATATCTGGTCTTCCACATCCTGGGGAGAACGGCCCATCCATTCGGTAAATACAATTTGTTGGTTTTCTCCGATATCAGGAATTGCGTCAACAGGAACAGGATCTCTGGGAATAACAGTTTCTTTTACATCAAAAGGCATGACCGCATATCCCCAAAGCAATATGCCAATGATAAGTAAAATGGTTACTAATTTATTTTCTAAGAAAAACTTTATGAGATTATTTAACATCTTTTAATTAGTTGATGGTATGCTGACTTAATCCAAATTGTTCTTCCTTGGGGAATGATGAAGTAACTTTATAAATTTCATTTACGAACACCCTTGTCTTTTGCCAAACCTCTAATTTTTCAAAACTATACATTATTGTTTCCCTCCTTCAAACTATAAACTATAAACCATAAACCCTCCTCAATCCGTTTCATTATAAAACCCTGCCGGGTTCATCATGCTCGGTTTAGCTTGTATTTGAAGGGCGCTGTCAATTTTAAAGTTGCCTGATGTAACGACTTTCTCGCCTTGTTTTAGCCCGGACAAAACTATATAATAATCTCCGGCCCGCGGCCCCAACAATATTTCTCTCCCCTCATAACGGTGTATTCCGGTTTTAGTACCAGTCCTTTCAACATAAACAACAGCCCGTTTGCCGGTAATAAGAGGAGCTGTTTTGGGAATCACCAAAACTTTTTTTTGCATAGTGGGTTTGTCGGCAAAACCAAATTCACTGGTTTTAATAAGATTCATCCCGCATACATCGCATGTACCCTGCTCATTTTTTATAACGTCAGGATGCATGGGGCATATCCACCTACCAGCCAAATCCTGTTCATATATCCTATCACCATCACCGGTAACAGATTTAATCGCTGCCCTAACGAACATTCCCGGTTTAAGTTTTTCATCCTTATTATCTACATTCACGCGCAATTTGATTGTGCGGGTTTTCTCATTAACAAAGGGATCAATAAAGGCAATTTTACCCTGGAATGTCTCTCCGGGATAACTCTCTGCCACTACAACTACATGCTGGCCGTAATGCAGCCATTGGATATCGCTTTCATAAGCATCCAAATATAACCAGACTCTGGTTAAATCAGCAATTGTATATATTTTGTCTCCCGTCTTTACATACATCCCTTCAAATCCATTCTTATGGATTACTGTGCCGGTTGCAGGAGAAGTTATAGTCATATGCTCGTCGGGAGCGCCGCGCTTTAGAATCTCTTCAATCTGCTCTCCGGTTATACCATAAAGCCTGAGTTTCTCTTTCGCGCTATTCAGGGTAGCGCGAGATGTATCACGAATTACGCTTAATTGGCTCTTCTTTGATTCCTCTAGATTCTTAACCGCCTGTATGTATTCCTCCTGAGTAGCTAATAATTCCGGGCTATACAACTTAATAAGATGATCTCCTCTCCTTACCTTTGTTCCCGTAAAATCTACATAGAGCCGGTCAATACGGCCGGCGATCCAGGCGCTAATATGAGAAAGCCGGGTTTCGTCATAATCTACCTTACCGACCAACCTGACTTCGTTGGAAGCCTGTTGATATTTAACTTCTGAGGTTTGGATTTCAGCTAGTTTATGGCCGGTTTCGCTAAGAGTGAGAGAAACTTCTCCCTGATCATCTCCCGCATCCCCTTGTTCATAGATTGGGATTAAATTCATAGCGCATATGGGGCATTTTCCCGGTTTCGGTAATTTAATCTGAGGGTGCATCGAACATGTCCAGTATCTGATGGCTCGGCTTCGCTCACCACTCATCTTCTCTTGCGAAGAAACTTCCCCTGTTCCAGGTTCTTTTTGACTTACATCCCTACATCCTCTCCCAATAAATATACCTACAACCATTCCAGCAATAACTATCCCCACAATTACTATTTTTCCTTTGAACATCTAATTCCCCCCTTAAATAGTTTATGGTGTATGGTTTATCGTTTATAGTTTACGGCAAAAAAATATTCAATAAAGCTATAAACCATCGGCTATAAACTATCAACTAATTATACCCATAAAGCATAAGCCAATTTGGCCATAAACTATACACTATTAGCTATAAACTATTTTTATTCTTTCCCTAAAATGGTTTTCAATTCCCTTAGCCGCTGATAAAAATTGGCATTATGCCGGTAATAAGCTAATTGAAAATTAAGCAGCACCCTCTGGGCATCGATAAGAGAAAGAAAATCTACTCCCCCTGCTTCATACCCTGCTTTAGTAGCATTTAATGTCTGCTCGGCCTTGGGCAATAAGGCATTTTTATAAAGCTGTGACTGTCTTAAAGAATCGCGCAATTTATAATGCAGGAGGGCCAGCTTAGAAGATAACTCATTTTCTTTATTCAGACGGTATTCCTCTGCCGCTTGCAATGAGGCACGCGCCTCAGCCACTCCGGCATTTAACCGCCAAATCCATATCGGTACATTCACACTGAACATCACCATTAAAGGGTCTTTACCGCTATCAGGAGAAGAGGGGTTAAGCGCGTCAGCGGTATCTATTTGGGTAAGGCCCAGGGTAAAATCGGGAAAGAACTCTCTTTTCGCGAGTTTTAAACCATCTTCGTTCTTCTCTATATTTTGGGAAAGAGCAAGCAACTGAGGATTATCTTTATTTAAAGAATCAAAAAGAGTATTGACATCCGCGTGCTGATCATCTAAGGTAATTTCTTTTAATAACTCATTAGGCCAGGGCAGAAAATTGCCCTGGGGTAAATTTAAAAGAGCGTTTAGGCGTGCTACCAAAACCGTTCTTAAATCTTCTAAGCTATATAAATCATTTTCCAGTTTCCCTAATTCAACCTGCACTTTCAATAAATCCTGATTTTTGGCTAATCCCGACCGATACTTAGCCTGAGCAACACTTTCAAAATTACCTAAGAGCTTCATATTTTCTTCGGTCAAGGCAATCGCTTTAGAAAGATAGGCG
>JAHJHM010000034.1 GCA_018823915.1 Candidatus Omnitrophota bacterium | reverse complement strand
GGCAAAGAAAAATAAATAATTTTAACTTTTGCAATTTTCAATTTGCATTTTGCACTGAATATTCAGAAAAAACAGACGTGGTTCACTGAATATTTACGTTAAAAAATAGCCAATTCATCCATCCGCGATAGATCCCCGATATTATTATGGATCTCTGCGTATAGCCGTCTGCGCTGATTCTACAAACGCTGTTCTTAAATACTTATTGCCTTGTTTTGTGATATGTCCGCTATGTGATATCTGTCCGCTTTGATGCAAAGAGGGAACGATGCCAATATGCCTGGCAAATTTATGGTGGTTATTGAATCTATTTATATCTCCGGTTTCAGCTAAAAGAACATGAGCAGTTATTGCCCCTATGATTTTTGTGTTATGCATAAAAAATAATAAAATTTAACCCAAAAATGATATAATAGCACTATGGAAAAATATCGCTTTGCACCTTATTATAAATGCAAGATTTTACGTAAGTGTCCGTATATTCAAAGAGATTGGTGTATTAAAATTATTGAAAATCCTTTAAATAGTAAGGATAAAAAATGAGAAAAGAGTTAAATGAATTTTCTGGGTTAATCGAAAAAGCAAAAGAAAAATTTGGGCTATTAGTTGAAGAACAGCTTAGGCGAGTAGAGGAGATGAAAAAACCGCTGGGAAAAACAGATTATTCAAAAATTTCTCCTATTATTATCGGGCTCTGCTGGGGAGATGGTATCGGCCCGGTTATTTCTAAACATGCTCAGACAGTCTTGGCGCATGTTTTAGGAGATGAGGTAGATAAGGGAAAAATTATATTTCGCGATATTGCCGGTTTAACCATTGAAAACAGAGCCAAACACAAAAAGGCAATTCCTGATGATGTATTGAAAGAAATAAAAGCCTGCGATGTTATTCTTAAAGGCCCCACCACTACTCCTCAAGCAGGAGATAAGTGGCCTAATATTGAAAGCGCCAATGTGGCTATGCGCCGGTATTTGGACCTCTTTGCTAACGTGCGGCCGGTACGTATTCCTCAGGAAGGAATTGATTGGTGTTTTTTTCGGGAAAATACAGAAGGAGCTTATATATTAGGCTCTCGGGGGTTTGATGTGTCAGAGGATTTAAGTGTAGATTTTAAGATTATCACTGAACAGGGAGCTGAGCGGATTATCCGTATGGCTTTTGAATATGCGAAGAAGAACAATATCGACCGAGTTACAGTAGTTACCAAGTCTAATGTTGTAAAAACAACTGACGGCCGTTTTTCCAGAGTTGCTTTTCGCGTCGCGAAAGAGTATTCTCAAATAAAACTGGATGAGTGGTATATTGATATTATGACTGCAAAACTGCTCGACCCCGCCCGTCGCAAAGAATTTAAAGTGTTCGTTCTACCTAACCTTTATGGTGACATCTTAACTGATGAAGCAGCTCAGCTTCAAGGAGGAGTAGGAACTGCCGGCAGCGCTAATATTGGCTGGTGCTGGGCGATGTTTGAAGCAATTCATGGAAGCGCCCCCCGGATGGTAAAAGACGGCCGGGATAAATTTGCCGATCCGTCTTCGATGATTCGGGCGAGCAGTATGTTGCTTCGGCATATTGGATTTAGTGAATATGCCCAAAAAGTAGAGATGGCTTTGGATGTGTGCGGCCAGTTTGAGAAAAAGATAGCAATTACAGCAAGAGATACAGGAGCAACCGCAGCCGAATATACCCAGTATTTACTATCCTGGATTAACAATCCACAGCTTAAGATTCGATGGGAGAAGGGCGAAAGCGCATAGCCGGCGCCTCCTAAAGACTCAGCCCCTTCCTTTAGAGGTATTAGGAAGGTCTATCCTTGTAGGATTAGAGGAAGCGGCAGAGATGCTGTTTGAGAGCCGGCATTCGTTCTGTAAATAGTCAGTAAAGCACATATTATTGCAAAGTGCAAAGTGCAAAGTGAAAAATGAAAAATGAAAAATGCAGAATGAGCTTAGGTAAATAGTCAGTAGAGTACATTCTATTGCAAATTGCAAAGTGCATATTGCAAAGTGCAAAATGAAGACAG
>JAHJHM010000258.1 GCA_018823915.1 Candidatus Omnitrophota bacterium | reverse complement strand
GGGCTTTGGGAGGCTGAAGGATATCACCACGACAGCAACCAATGTCCAGAATTGTGCTGAGAATCGCTATTATCAGTGGTTAGCTTTGGGGGCAACCGATGGAAGCGCAGGCTGGGATATGGATAAAATTACCCTTACTTATTATCCTAACACCAACCCCTGGGTGGTAAATAATACCGGCGCGCCGTTTGGGGTGGTAAACAGTTTTACGGAGACTTTAGGGGGAGGAAATGAGGGAAGCGTGGCGTATCAGCTATCGCCTAATGCAAGCACGTGGTATTACTGGAACGGGTCAAACTGGGTTGCCGGCACAGGCTATACCCAGTCAAGCTCGGCAACAGATGTCAATACCAATTGCGGCCGGTTTGAGGATGACGCCGGCACAGGGAGTTTTTATTTTAAGGCTTTTCTGCACTCTGACGGCAGTGATGCCGTGGAATTGGATAATATAGCTTTAGATTATACCAGTTATGAAGTGGCGATTACCGCGCCTAACGGAGGGGAAAAGTGGACGGTATCCACTCCATATAATATCACCTGGACAGCCACCAGCCGGCCGGGAGGAGGAAATTATAAATTAGAGTATAGCTTAGATAGCGGGACGAGCTGGACAGAGATTTCTTCGGGCACAGAGAGCACAATGCCTTATGCCTGGAGCGAGGGGACTTCCACGGCTACTTATTCCTGGGTTACGCCGGCAACGGCTTCAGCGCTGGTTTTAGTAAAAGTTACCGATAATAATTTTACGGCTACTAACGACGCATCGAACGCGGTATTTAAGCTGATGGGCGGGTTTAACTTAATTATTCCTAACGGAGGGGAGACCTGGGCAACAGGTAATAGCCATGATATTTTCTGGTCAACTACAGGAACGATTGCCAATGTGAAATTGGAGTATTCTACTGATTCGGGCGCAACCTGGAGTGATATCACTGCATCAACGGCTAATCAGAGCACTTACTCATGGGGAGTGCCTCTTGCCGCGGCATCAACACAAAGCAGGATACGGGTGAGCGATGCTTCTGATGCCGAGGCCTATGATATATCCGCGGCTGATTACACGGTGCAAAAGGCGACAGTGACTGCTCCTTTAGCAGGAGCGCGCTGGCAGGCAGGGACGAGCCAGAGTATAACCTGGAGCTCGACGGGGGTGGCTAATGTAAAGATAGAGTGGTCAGGGGATAACTTTGCTACCGCCAATACGATTATTGCCTCAACCGCGGCTTCGGCGGGCAGCTACACCTGGGGTGTGCCGGCTGATTTTACCACTTCAACCGCGGTCAAGGTGAGGGTGAGCTCTACGACTGCGGATAGCGACGGTATTTACGCTCAAGGGGCATCGAGCGCATTTGCGATTTACGGGGCATTAACCTTAACCAGCCCTAACGGAGGAGAGGAATGGGCGGCTTCTTCGGCGCATAACATAACCTGGACTACGGATTCAGGGACGATTGCGGCGGTGAAATTAGAGTATTCGGCAGATAATTTTGGCGCTGACATAAATACGATAACCTCCTCTACGGCTAATACCGGAAGTTTCCCCTGGACACCCACGGCAGTAGGCACAACATTTAAAATCAGGGTTTCCGATGCCGGAGACAGCTTAACCAATGACCGCAGTAACGGGTATTTTTCGGTAACCGGCATTGCCATATCCCAGCCTTACGGAGGGGTAGAGTGGAAAGTGGGAGAGGCAAAGACGATTGCCTGGGCGTGGACAGGGACGATAGCATACGTGAAGATTGAATTTTATAATGGTTCGGGGTGGGCGGTTTTGGCGGCTTCCTACGCCAATACGGGCAGTTACTCCTGGACGGTGCCGGATACGATTACTGCGGGAGCGAAGATTAAGATTACTTCTACGGCTGACAGCGCGGTTACTACTACTACCGATAGTTTTATTATCAAAGGCGCGCTGGCGGTAACCAGCCCGAATACGGCAGTCGTCTGGGACGTGGGAGACGCTCATGATATTACCTGGACGAGCGCAGGCACAATGGGGGCGGTGAAGCTTGAGTATTCTGCTGATGGGGGGGCAAGCTGGACGACGATTATCGCCTCAACTGCTAATACCGGGACTTATGCCTGGACAGTGGCTGATGCAATTACAACGCAGGCAAGGGTGCGGGTATCGGATGCGGTAGTTGGACATCCAGTTGCTTATGATATCTCAGATAATAATTTTACTATCCAGCCGAAATTTACAATTACAGCTCCTTTGGCGAGTTCAAAATGGGGGGTGGATGGAACTTATAATATTACCTGGACAAATACGGGGACGGTGGATAATGTGAAGATAGAGTATTTGGCTCCCGGGGTAACGCCGGCGTGGACAGAAATTGCTGCTTCAACTGCCAATGACGGAAGTTTCGCCTGGAGTGTGCCCGATGTGGTTTCTCCGTTAGGGGATGAGCAGACCGACGGCGGCCGGACGCAGGCAACGAGAGCGCGGATTACCGATATCGATGGCGATAATATCGGGACAGTGAAGACCTCGGATGAGTTTGGCCTGTATTGGTTTAAGGTTATTTTTCACGTTAAAGATTCTCAGACGTTTAATGAGCTGGCGGGATTGAGCGTGGGGTGCACTTCGGGGTGGTCAATAACCGATTACAGCCTGATTTCTCCCACCACCACCAGGCGCAATTATAAGGTTTCCACTTACACCACTACGTTTAGCCGTTCAACTGCCGTAGGGGTGGCTTCAGGAAGCGCTTCGGGCTGGGCCGCGGACAGTGATAAAGAGATAAATGTCTATGTAGAAGACCCGATGCAGGCAATTATCGCTTATGACGTAAATACGGATTTTGTGTATGACTTAACCAATGACAGGATGAATATCGGGTTGTGGTTAGAGAAGAGGGGGCTTTTAGTGGTTAATCCTGCGGGGGAAACCTTAGTTGAGAATGCCACGGTAAAAATTTACGATAACGAGGTTTTGATTAAGACTTTAACCGACACCACAGCCGATACTCAGGGGATGTTTAGTTTGGTTTGGGATACGACAGGAGTGGAAGGAAATAAAGTTTATTTTGTCAAGAGCAGTGTTTATTATCAGGGAAGTGAATATACTTCAGGCGGTATTTCCAATATTACCGTGCCGATAAAATTGACGGCTACAGGCGGCGGCGGGGGAACCGGCGGGGTTACCTTAACCCAATTGCAGACCGAGCTTTCCCCGATTAAAACCGAGACCGATAAAATTGCCAGCCTGCAAACGGATATGAATCAAGTTAAAACCGCCGTCGGCGCCGGGGAGGCGGAGTCTTTATACAGCAAGGTTTCTAATATATTGACGAGTGTGGGCGCGGCGACGGATGCGGCAAGCGCCGGGACATTATTTGGCAAGATTGAAGGAGTGAGGCAGGAAGAAAGAGGAGTGATTTTAAACCGCGAGACCGAGGCAAAGACCGGGGGAGCGATAAAGATAAGGTATCAGGCGGCATCGGGGTTGAGCGGCGCAGGCGCGCCGACAATAACGGTTTATGACCCGTTGAATGCGGCAAAGGTTTCTGCGGCGGCAATGACGGAAATCGGCACGACAGGAGTTTATGAATATAGCTTGACTTTAGCTGCGGGCTGGGGCCTGGGCGAGTTTACGGTGATTTGCCAGGAGTCGACTAACGGGACGATGGATAGCATGACTTTGAGCGTGAGAGAAATAGAGCTGGCTGACGTCTATACCGATTTAATTACTACCAAGAATAATGTGGCTACGATATTAAGCCAGACCGGGGATATTGCCGCTATCAAGACCGCCACTGATACCATAAACTGGGATGACATCACCGGATTGGTTACTATCTCCGGCGCAATCAAGCTAAAGACCGACACGATTGACTGGACAGATATTGCCGCTATCAAGACCAAAACTGACACCATCGCATGGGATGATGTTGTGGGGATTAAATCAAAGACTGATACGATTAACTGGGTAGATATTGCGGCGATTAAGGCGGAGACGGATAAGATTGCCGGCCTTATCACCAAGGTAAATACGGTAAGCAGTAATCTTGATTCGCTGATTACCACGGTTGATAATATAAATACTACTGTAGGCGCAGGGACGGATACTTCCGGTTCGGATACACTTTATGGAAAAGTTTTGGCGGTTCGCGAAGATATCGAAGGCTTGGATATAAGCGGGGATAAATGGGGAAGCTATAGCGCAGTGGATATTATCGGTTATATCGATAGTTTAGAGGGTAATTTGGGAACGACGTCGGATACTGCCGGCAATAGCACGGTGTTTGGCAAGTTAGCTTTGGTGAATAGTTATATCGATAGTTTAGAGGGTTTAGTGGGCCAGGCTACCGATGCCGCAACCGCGAGCACGCTGTTTGGCAAAATAGCCGGGGTGTCGGGAGCAGGGGGCGCAGGCGGAACAGGCGGGGCAGACACCAGCCAAATAGAGGCGTTGATTGGAGCGGCGGCGGATTCGGCTGCGGCCGGGACGCTGTTTGGCAAGATTGCCAATGTAGCCGGTTTGGCCGGGGGTATAGCCACGGCTTCCAGCTTTGCTCAGAGCGCTTCTACAGCGGCGGAAAATATCCGCGCCGAGCTGGGGGCAGAGGGCAAAACCCAAACTGCCTATCAAGCTATCGAACGTTTAGGGAGTGTTTTAGCTGCCCTTAAAACCTCGGTTGAAGGGGTAACCGGCAGTGAAATAGATGTAGGAGCTATTGCCGCCGGAGTAGTTAACAGCCTAAGCGCCGCGGCAGCGCAGGAAGCAGAGGCCGCAGGTTTATCGGGAATCGCTTCCGGGCTTGAGGCAGGAAGCGCGGCCGAAGGAGACTTAACGGCGATACAAAATAAATTAGCCGAGATGGAAGCAATGCTTAAGATAATTTATGAAGTAACGAAAAAAGAGGATGAGAAACCAGTGGTTGAAAGTTGGTTTGAGGAATAAGAGGAACAAATACTAAATCCGAATATCGAAATGCGAAACAAATCCGAATATCGAAATGCGAAACAAATACTAAAGAAATACTAAATCCGAATATCGAAATGCGAAATAAATCCGAATAT
>JAHJHM010000033.1 GCA_018823915.1 Candidatus Omnitrophota bacterium | reverse complement strand
TCTCAAAAACAATCTTAATTCGGATAAAATAGATAATGTTCAAAAAGCAGCGCTGGGAACATTTTTAATGAATTTTTATGTAGGGGTAGAGAATATTGTTAAGCGTATAGGTAAAGAATACTATCAAGTTATGCCTAAAGGGAGTAGTTGGCATAAAGAGCTTCTTGATTTGTCTTGCACTCCACTTCGAGGGAAAACCCCTCTTTTTAATCAAGATATTGTAGATAGACTAAACCCCTACAGAGGATTTAGACATATATTTGTTAGTGGATATGGATTTAAACTACGTTTGGAGTTGATGAATTCGTTAATAAGTAATGTTGAGTTCCTATGGGCTGATATAAAAAAGGCTATTGAGGAATTTTGGAGTAAGTTAGAGTCATAACTTTTAAAAACGGAGGTGCAAATGAAGAGAGAGTTAAAAATAGAAAAGAAATGGGTTACTCCCCAGTTGATTGTATTGATGAGGGGAAAACCTGGAGAAGGAGTGCTCGCGACGTGTAAGATGACGTCGGGTGCGGCTATTGGTCCCGCTGCGACAGATGGGGCATGTATTGTATGGCACTGTGTTCCAACTGAAAGTAACCCCTTAGCCTGCCGGTGGACTTGTGGCTGGTGTGATGAGTATGCGGCGTCGTAGTCCCATTAACCCTTGGCCATTTTTAGCTGTAAGTTTTATAAAGGGTAGAGGGAGGAGTGATCCTTTCCCATGCAATTTTCAAAAAAGGCTTATAACTTAAAGCTTAAAATTTATTGCTCAAGGATGTTCTAATGCAAAGCGAACCTTACGTTGTAAAACAAGACATAAGCAAAACTTCTTTGTGGAAGGATACCAAGCCGCTTTTGGGCCGGTTGGATATGGAGATTACTGAGCGGTGTAGCAACAATTGCCTTCATTGCTGTATAAATTTGCCGGTGGATGATTTAGAGGCGAAGAAAAAAGAATTAGCTACTGATGAGATAAAAGGAATTCTTAAGGAGGCAGTTTCTGTAGGCTGTATGTCTGTTAGATTTACCGGCGGCGAACCGCTTTTAAGAGAAGATTTCCAAGAATTGTATATTTTTGCTAGAAAATCAGGATTAAAGGTTTTGATTTTCACCAATGCTACTTTACTCACGCCTCAATTAGCAGATTTATTTTGCCATATTCCGCCTTTAGAAAAGATTGAGGTTACGGTTTACGGAATGAAGAAAGAATCTTATGAATCTGCTACCCGCACCCCAGGCTCTTTTGAGGATGGCTGGAGAGGAATAAATTTATTATTAGAGAAGAAAATCCCCTTTGTGGTTAAAAGCGCTTTGTTGCCTTCTAATAAGAACGAAATTGAAGAATTTGAAGCTTGGGCATCTACAATTTCCTGGATGGACAATAAGCCGCCATCGTATTCGATGTTTTTTGATTTACGCTGCAGGAGGGATTGTGCGGACAAGAACCAGCTTATAAAAAGTTTAAGATTATCTGCTGAAGGAGGCTTAAAAATTTTAGCCCGCAGAAAAGATGAATACATCAAAGAGATGAAAAAGTTTTGCGCTAAATTTATGCGCCCATCAGGAGACAAACTTTTCTCCTGCGGAGCTGGCTGTGGCGGCGGCTGTGTGGACGCTTATGGAAATTTTCAACTCTGCATGATGCTCAGGCATCCCGAGACTGTATATAATTTAAAACGAGGATCATTAAAGGATGCGTTGGAGAATTTTTTTCCTCAGATACGGCAGACCAAAGCAAGTAACCCCACTTACCTTAACCGCTGCGCCAGGTGTTTTTTAAAGGGACTTTGCGAGCAGTGTCCGGCAAAGTCTTGGTCCGAACACGGTAATTTAGATACGCCGGTTGAGTATTTGTGTGAAATCGCCCATACCCAGGCGAGATTTTTAAGGTTGCTTAACGAGGATGAGAAGGCTTGGCAGGTAGAAGATTGGGAGGATAGAATAAGAGATTTTTCAGCTGTAAGCCGTGATACATAATTATAAGGAGGTGCGGAATGTCTCTTGATTTAAGCAGTTTACAAAAAGCGATTAATTCGTTAGAACGGGCAGTAAAAGTAGCATCTTCCAAGATTAAGGGTAAAGTTAATACTGATGAGGAAGAGGTTATCCGCGCTGGAGTTATCCAAAATTTTGAATTTACGTATGAATTGTGCTGGAAATTTATGAAGCGATGGCTTACAATAAACATAGGCGGTGCTGCTGTGGATGGAGGTTCCAGAAAAGAGTTGTTTCGTATGGCGGCGGAAAGTTTACTCATTGCTGATGTAGAAGCATGGTTTGAATATAACAATTTGCGCAATGAAACAGCACATGCTTACGACGCAAAAACCGCCGAAGATGTTTATGAAACAGCAATTCGTTTTACTGCTGATGCGCGAGCGTTTTTAAAAGTCTTGGAGGGTAAAAATGATTGATGTCGCTCCGCGCTATCTAAAAATGATATTGCGTATATTAAAAAAGTATATTCCGAATTATGAAGTGCGTGCTTTCGGTTCGCGCGTTAAAGGAACCGTCAAAAAATACTCTGATTTAGATTTGGCAATTGTAGAGAAAACAAAATTACCTAAAAAGATCCTTCATTTACTTAGAGAAGAATTCCAAGAATCTGATTTGCCGTTTCGCGTGGAAATTATGGACTGGCAGGCAATATCTGATGAGTTTAGAAAAATAATCGAAACGCAATATGAGATTATACAACCAGTAATAAAAGGCGGATATCAGAAGAGAAAGACAGAATACCAAACTGGTAATATTGCACAGGAAAGAAGGAGGTAACATATTATGAAAGCGCAAGTTGATTTAAATAGTATTTACAAACCGTCAAAGGACGTGGTAGCCCGCGAAGTGCAGGGTGAATTTATTCTTATACCGATAACTTCCGGCATTGGTGATTTAGAGGATGAAATTTTCTCGCTCAATGAGACAGGAAGAGCTGTGTGGGATAAGTTAGACGGAAAAAAGAATTTAAAAAATATCGCTGAAGAATTAACTGAAGAATTTCAGGAATCGTTTCCGCAGATAGAGAAAGACTGTTTAGGTATACTTTCGGAACTTTTAAACAGGAAGATGATTGTTGAAGCATAACCATAAACAAGAACAGTCAGGATATGCGCGGCAAAGAGGAGAAATTTCCATTTCCGGCGATAATCTTATCAGTTTACTGAATTCTGTTCTGGATAAAAGGGCCGACTTTAGGTTTGAGGCCAAGGGTTTTAGTATGTCGCCATTTATACGAGATGGGGACATACTCACACTCTCCGGCACAAACAGCTTTTCTATTGATGCCGGTTATGTTGTAGCATTTATTCATCCTTATAACAAAAAATTGGTTATCCACCGCGTGATTAAAAAGTGCAAATGCGGCAACCACTATATTATAAAAGGCGACAATGCTCCGGGAATAGACGGGGCTGTTAGCCGTGAAGATATTATCGGTTATGTCAAAAAAATCGAGAGAGGAAAAAAAAATATCTATTTAGGGCTAGGCCGGGGGAGGCGGCTAATCGTTTATTTAAGCAAAATGAATTTTTTTGTAAAATTATTTTTTCTGGGTAAGTGTATTCCTTTTTCCCTAAAGCAGAGGATAAAAAGGTTTATATGAATAACGAATTTACCAAATCATTACCCCTATCGAAATTTTCCATTTGGGATAAGTTTAAATCAGGGAGAAAACTTGTATCTTTTAACTTAGAAATTACCGCCCGCTGTAATAGTAACTGCCGGCATTGTTATATAAATTTACCTGCCAATGATAAGAAAACTAGTGCAAAAGAATTATCCTTTAATCAAATTAAAAAGATAGTAGATGAGGCAATAGAGTTAGGCGCCTTGTGGTGTCTACTCACTGGTGGTGAGCCGCTTTTAAGAGAAGATTTCTTTGACCTCTATCTATCTATAAAGAAAAAAGGGCTTTTGGTATCGGTTTTTACCAATGCTACCTTAATTACACAAAAACACATAGAGCTTTTTAAAAGATATCCACCCCGAGATATTGAGGTTACAGTTTATGGAGTAACCAAAGATACTTATGAAAGAGTAACTAGAATCCCCGGATCATTTGACGCATTTATGTGGGGATTAAATCTTTTGCTGGGAAATGGCATAAGAACGCGTTTTAAAGCAATGGCTTTACGTTCAAATGTCAAGGAACTATCACAAATTGCCCAATTTTGCCGCAAGCATACTAAGGATTATTTCCGCTTTGACCCGTTTTTGCATCTTCGCTTTGACCATAACCAAGAAAGAAATAAAGAAATAAAATCCGAAAGGCTATCTCCCCAAGAGATTGTAACGATTGAGAAGGCGGATTCAAGGCGTTTCGGAGCGCTTAAGAAGGGTTGCGATAAACTTATTATGCCCGAAGCCCAACGTATAAACTGTAATCATCTTTTTCATTGCGGAATAGGTAACGGGAGCTTTACTGTAAGCTGTGACGGTTATTTTCGGCTTTGTTCTTCGCTTTGGCACACTGATTGTATCTATGATTTAAAAAAAGGGACGCTTAAAGAAGCATGGGAGAATTTTGTTCCCAAGGTAAGAGAAATGCGCTCTGATAATAAAAACTTTCTTGAAAAATGCCGAAAATGCCCGATAATTAATCTCTGTATCTGGTGCCCGGCGCATTCTCATCTGGAAACAGGAGAAATAGATAAACCAGTTGATTATTTTTGTGAAGTAGCCCATGCCCGGGCAGATGCACTGCAAAAAGTTTGAATCTAAGACCGAAAAGAGTAAATAGTCAGTAAAGTACGTTTTATTGCAAAATGC
>JAHJHM010000248.1 GCA_018823915.1 Candidatus Omnitrophota bacterium | reverse complement strand
GTTATTATCAGATGGTTTAGGCGCGAGTAATGATTTGACTATTTCAGCCGGGGAATTACAGGCAGGAGTTTATTCAATAGCCGTAAGCAATAATCTCAGCAATAAAGGTAAATTAATCTGCGGCGCTAATTCTATAACTGTTGGCGCAAACCTTACTAATTACGGTACAGCACTGCTTGGTTCTTCTTTGGATGTAGAGGGCAATTTTAGTTTAACTTCCGGTGAGTTTACTGCACCTACTAATTTTTATTTAGCCGGTGATTTCACTAATTCCGGGGGGACATTCACTGCTAATTCGGGCACGGTTATTTTTGATAATGTCAGCAAAGTTTCCACTATTTCAGGAAGTACCGCGTTTTATAATTTTACCTGCGCAACCCCGGGTAAAACCCTTAAATTTGAGGCAGAAAAAACACAAACTATCGAAGGCACTTTAACCTTAGAAGGAGAAACAAGAAAATTGATTGTTCTGAGGAGTACGGTCGGCGATGAACAGTTTACTATTAACAGCCTAACTACTCAAACGGTTAATTTCGTTGACGTTAAAGATTCAATAGCCGTTAATGATATTTTTGCCCATACCTCCAAAGACTCAGGCAATAATAATTTGCATTGGATATTTACTGCTACTGATGTCGCCTGGTGGGGTCTAAATTCCACTGATTGGGCGCAAGCGCTTAACTGGCAATATGGCTATGTGCCCAATAAAGGAGATAATATATTTATCAATGTAGGCAGTCCTCATTCCTGTGTGTTAGATATAGCAAGAGAGGTTAATAATTTAACGATTAATCTTAACGGATTATTGGACTTAGATGGTAACAACCTTATCATAATGGGAGGGTTTGAGAACGAAGGCACGTTAATGCTCGCTGGCAATGAATACTTAGGAGATAATTTCATCAACGATACTGATTCGGGGTGTGTGCAATATTACGGTAAAGGTATCTATAATGAATTGGCCGCGGGAAATAAATATTATGATTTAATTATCGCCACTCCCTGTTTAGGCCCTTACAGGAGGACGATAAGTTTAACTAATTATAGAGAGTTGGTATTAAACAATTATCAGGTAAAGGTAACTTTAAATTCCGCTAATTTTGATTTTAGCAATTCTACTTCTGACGGACGAGACTTACGTTTCTTGGATTCCGATGAGGTAACTCTGCTTAATTACTGGGTAGAGAGTTGGGATAAGACAAATGAGGCCGCTACAGTGTGGGTAAAAGTTCCCTCTATTCCCCAAGCCACTCGCGATGAAAACAATTCTGTTGTGTATGCTAATAAGGGAATTTATATGTATTATGGAGATTTAGGTCTGGCTTCTGTTTCCGAGGCAAGAACGACAATGGTTTGGTATGATGATTTTGAGCAAAGTTTAATTAACTATCAACATGGAGGAACATCAGGATGGATGTTGACCACTAATTCTTATCAGGGAAATAAGTCAGCAGGAAGCAACCCGAACATTGAAGATTATGAGGATTCCTCGATGCAAATAGCCTTTTCTTCTGATTTAGGCCTGCAGATATCTTTTTATGATTCTGTAAGCTCTGAGGCTGGCGGTGATTATTTGAGATTTTATATTAACGGCAGCCAGTATCATTACATTTCCGGCAATACAGACTTTGCAATTCAAGAATTTACTTTGTCTGATATATCCCAGCTTTACTCAAGAAGCTGGACATTAAAATGGAACTATACCAAAAACGGCGCTGATACAAGCGGTTTAGATAGAGGCTGGATAGATGATTTAGTAATTCGTAAATATGTTAGCCAGGAACCGGGATTAGGAGTAGGAGATAAGGTATTGGTGGGAAATTTCTCAGGCGATGGAAGTTTTCTTATTGATACCGACACTTTCGTTGTTAATAATAACTTAATTATTCAGAAAGGCTCGCTTAATCTTTCTCAGGTTAAGGCAGAAATAGCGGGGAATGTTAGCGTGGCTACAGGGGCAAGGATAGTTTTTTCACAAGACCAAACCCGTATCAGCGGCAATCTTACAAATAAAGGGATGTTCAGTCACTCAAGCGGTACGGTTATTTTTGATAGCTCTGCGGGTGGAAGAACAATTGAATCAGGAGCTTCTCGTTTTTGCAATTTAGAGTTTAACGGTACAGACGGTGTGTGGACATTGCAGGACTCTTTAGGTGTAGATAATAATTTAACTATAACCGCCGGTAAATTAGCCGCGGGAAGCAATATTATAAATATTGCCGGCAATTGGACTAATAATGTTGGCGCGGCCGGTTTTGACTCCGGCACGGGCACAGTTATTTTTGATACCGCGAGTAAAGTTTCTATAATCACCGGCGATACTAAATTTACTAATTTTACCTGCGCAACTGCCGATAAAACTCTAAAATTTGAGGCTTCATCAACCCAAACAATTACCGGTTCATTCATTTTAACCGGCGGGGAAAAGAAACTCATTGTTTTAAGAAGCACTAATGAATCAGGAACCGATGAACAAAGGCAGTGGTATATAGACCCCCAAGGCAGCCGCGCTGTTTCTTTTGTTGATGTTAAAGATTCTTACAATGTAAATACCGTTGACAATGGAGGAGATTTAGTGCCCCGCGATATTATTGCCGAAAAATCCAAAGATTCAGAGAATAATACTTATTGGGGTTTTGGCTGTTTTGACTTAACCTGGGAAGGCGATGATGTTAATACGCCTACTGACTGGGCAACCGATGAAAACTGGGACTTAGGCTATGTGCCTAACCCCAGCGATAATATTATTGTCCCCAATGTCCCCAATAAGCTTTATCTAGATAAGACGAGGAGGGTAAACCATTTAACGATTTTATCCGGCGGGGTGGTAGATTTAGGAGGTTACGGCCTCACTCTAACCGGCACATTTATCAATCAAGGCATTCTTAAACTTAAAGGCAATGAGGCCTTATTAGGTTTTACCAATTATACCACTGCCGGCACAGTCCAATATTACGGCAGCGACCTTTCCTACGCCGGCTTAGCGGCAAAATATGAGTATTACAATTTAGAGTTTTGCGGCAGCGCAACTTACAACATAGATAATCCTTTAAAGGTTTATAATAATTTAGAAGTACAGGCGGGCAAGTTAGTCTTAACTGCCCAGACAAATTCTTTAGGCGTAGATAACAACTTAATTATATCCGGCGGTGAGTTAGCTGCCGGGCTAAATACCGTAAATATCGGCGGCAGTTTCACTAATTCCGGCACATTCACCACTTCGGGCACAGTTGTTTTTGACGCCCTAAATTCCAATGAGACGATTACTTGCGGCGGAACAAACTTTAATGATTTGGAATTTAATGGCTCAGGCTCAAGCTGGGCGCTGGGAGATTCGTTAGATGTTGACGGCGATTTAATTGTAGCTGCCGGCACGCTTGCCGCAGGAGCTAACCCGATAAATATTGCCGGCAGTTTCACTAACACCGGAAGCCTCACTCATAATAATATTACCATTACTTTTGACGGCCAAGAAACGGGTAAAACGATTAAATCAGGAAGCCTTTTATTTTATAATTTAATCTTTGATGGTCAAGGAGAATGGACATTGCAGGAGGCATTAGCAATAGATAATAACTTAATTATTTCAAGCGGCAGTTTAGTTACCGGCAGTAGTCCGGTTACGGTCAACGGCAGCCTCACCAATAGGGATAAATTAACTTCCCCGGGTAATTCTATTACTGTAGGCAATAATTTTACCAATGAAGGTATTTTTACTGCTGCAGCCGGTTCTTCCTTAGACGTAAATGGAAATTGGACTCAAACCTCAGGCTCATTTACCGCACCGGGCAATTTTTATTTGGCCGGTGATTTTATTAATTCCGGGGGGGCATTTATTCATAACAACGGGACAGTTACCTTTGATACCGTCAATACAGGGCAGATTCTTGGTTCAACCGAGTTTTATAATTTAACTTGTGCAGCCGCCGGCAAAACCCTTGAATTTGAAGCCGGTTCAACGCAAAAAGTGCAAGGAATTTTAACTTTAGAAGGAGAGGCTGGTTACGGAAAATTAGTTTATTTAAGAAGCACAGTTTCCGGCGAGCAATGGAAAATAAATCCTACCGGCACAGTAAGAAACGTTTCTTTTGTCGATGTTAAAAATTCTACCAATGTGAACGAGGTTGTTCCCATTATTGCCGCAACCTCTTGTGACCGGGGGGATAATTTTTATTGGGAATTTTCCCGTTCTACCCTTACCTGGACAGGCGCGCAAGATACCGACTGGGGAAAAGATATCAACTGGAATTACGGCTATGTGCCTAATGAGGGGGATAACGTGATTATTGCTGCCGGCGCCGCAAGAGACGCAGTTTTGGATAAACCAAGAGAAGTAAACGAATTAACTATTGAGTCAGGAAGAAGTTTTGATTTAAAAAGTAATGATTTTAGTTTAACCGGGGTTTTCGCCAATAGAGGCACGCTTAAATTAGAGGGTTATTTGGGCCAGATAACCTGGTTAGGCAATGATAAAACCGGCGGAACCATAGAATATCATGGAAATGACAATTACGCTCAATTAGCCGCAGGGAATGATTATTACAATTTAACGATCAATAGTTCTTCCGGCAGCGGTGTATTTATTGCGGCTAATGATTTAAATGTTTATGGCGATTTTACTCTATCCCGCGGCGCGTTTACCGCGCCTTCTGGTAATTTTTCTCTTGCCGGTGATTTTACGTTAGCTGCGGGCGCCACTTATACCCACAATAGCGGAATTCTTAATTTTACCGGTACCGAGGCGGCGACAATAACCGACTTAACAGCTTCTCCTCAAAATTTAGGCAAGGTTGTCATTGACGGCACAACTACCCTTCCGGGCACAGGCAAAACTGTTTCTACCTCCAGCAATGTCCAAGCTGCCGCAGTTACTATCGGCGCAGATGATACCCTAAACATTACCGGTGATACCTTAACCTTAACCGCAACCGGGACACCTTTGGTAAATAACGGCAGTTTTATCACTACTGATTCAACGGTTATCTATACTTCATCCGGCAGTAACACTAACATCGCCGCAGTTAAATATCATAACTTAATTCTTGAGCCAACTTCAGCTACTACGTATCTACTTAGCGGCAGCTTAAGCGGCAGTAATGCCTTAACCGGGAGTCTTACGATTAAACAATTTGCTGCCTTAGATGCTGACACAACCAATAGCTATAATTTAACTGCCAAAAACATTACCATTGAATTAGCCGGAACCTATAATGCCCGCAATTCTACGATTACTCTCTTTGGTAATTGGGTTAACCAGGGAGATTTTACTGCCGGAGAAAGCGCAGTTATTTTTAACGGCTCTCAAGCGCAAACCTTAAATTCAGGCGGCGATGATTTCTATAATTTAACCATTTCCAGCACTTGCACCTACGCGGTGCAAGTGGAGGGTAATGATTTGACCGTCGGTAATAATCTTATTATATCTACCAATGCGGTCTTAGATCTAAAAAGCAATGATTTAATTGTTTCCGGCCCGGCAATTTCCAATAAAGGGACGCTTAAATTAATCGGCGCGCAAACCCAGACTAACTTTATTAATGATACTAATTTCGGCACAGTCGAGTATTACGGAGATGACAATTACGCTCAATTAGCCGCGGGAGATGATTATTACAATTTAATTATTAATAGCGCAGCCGGAACCGGCAGCTGGACTTTAGACGATGCTTTGAATGTAAATGGCAGCCTTGTTATAAACACCGGCAGCCTGGCCGCGGGAAATAATTCAATGAATATTGGCGGTAGTCTTATAAATGAAGCAGTCCTTACTACTTCTTCGGCAGTAACCTTTGACGGAGAAGCCGGCGCCAAGACGATTAAATCTAACGGCACAGTTTTTAACGATCTTGCCTTTAACAGTACCGGCAGTGAGTGGGCATTAGCTGATAGCTTAGATATAAACGGCAATTTAACTATATCCCAAGGCGCTTTAAGCGCCGGAGCAAATTCCCTAACCATTGCCGGAAACTGGGCAAATTCCGACACTTTTAATGCCGGAAGTTCAACGGTTATTCTTGATGGCTCTCAAGCACAAACCTTAAATCCTGGCGGTGACGATTTCTATAATTTAACCATTTCCAACACTTGCACCTACGCGGTGCAAGTGGAGGGTAATGATTTAGTAGTTGGGAATAATCTTATTATTTCCCCGGATGCGGTTTTAGACCTAAAAGAGAAGAATTTAATTGTTTCCGGCCCGGCTATCTCCAACAAAGGGACGATTAAATTAATTGGTTCTCAGGACGCAACCAGCTTTATTAATGATACCAGTTTTGGCACCGTAGAATATTACGGAGATGACAATTACGCTCAATTAGCCGCGGGAGATGATTATTACAATTTAATTATTAATAGCTCATCCGGCAGGGGTGTATTTACTGCGGCTAATGATTTAAATGTGCATGGTAACTTTACCTTAACCAAGGGTAAGTTTACCGCGCCAGCAGGTAATTTTAATCTTAAAGGCAATTTTAAATTAGCTAGCGGCACAACTTATACTCATAATAACGGCAGCATTAACTTTATCGGCACTGCTTCGGCAGTATGGGAAGATTTAACTGCTTCTTGTCAAAATGCCGGCAAGATAGTGATTGATGGAACAAGTAAAGCCGTATCGACCTCAAGCAATGTCAAGGCTTGCTCTATCACCGTAGGGGCAGGTGACACCTTAAACATTGTCAATGATACCTTAACCTTAACCGCAACCGGGACACCTTTGGTAAATAACGGCAGTTTTATCACTACTGATTCTACTGTAGTTTATGCTTCATCAGGCGCTGATACTAACATTACGCAAGTTATCTACAATAACTTAATCCTTAATCCAACCTCGGCTACTACGTATCTACTTAGCGGCAGCTTAAGCGGCAGTAATGCCTTAACCGGGAGTCTTACGATTAAACAATTTGCTGCCTTAGATGCTGACAC
>JAHJHM010000004.1 GCA_018823915.1 Candidatus Omnitrophota bacterium | reverse complement strand
ATTATTTATTTTTCTTTGCCGTAATTACTAATTTTGCAATAATCTCTATTATTTCTTCTATTTCTTTTAAGTTTATTTTGCATTTTTCACTTTGCAATTTGCATTTTGCAATAAAACGTACTTTACTGACTATTTACAATTGCAAATACTTTCAGCTTTCAGGGTCTGACCATTTTTTCTCCCTCTAGTCTTCCCCGATGGCGCTGTCAAGAGATTTATAGATTTTTTTGTAAATGAAATCGCAGGTAATCCTCAATGCCCTCTTCTAAACTAAATTTGGGAGTAAGCTTTAATTTCCTTAAAAAACTTATGTCTGCCTGGGTATAATCCTGATACACCCCCCTGTAAGGATTATCAAAATAATCCGGCTTTAAATTCTTCTTCAAGTTTTTGTTCAATATAGAGATAATCTCATTGAAGCTTCTGGCATTGCCTGTACCAACATTTAAAATCGCGCTCTTTTTCAATTTTAAAGCCTCCGCGGTTATTCTGGCAACATCTTTCACGTAAATAAAATCTCTTCTTTGCTCACCATACTTAAAAACACGAGGGCTCCTGCCTTCTTTTGCCTGCAGATAAAGCTGATAAATCATACTTGCCGCACTCCCTTTATGGTACTCACCCGGCCCGTAAACATTGAAATAACGCAAACCTACGATAGAAGATTTTACTCTTTTCATAAATTTTGCCGCCAAACAATCACAGAGATACTTAGAGTAAGCATAAACATTTAAGGGATTTAATCGCTGACTTTCTCTTGCCGGATAAATGCCATTACCGTAAACACCGGCGCTTGAAGCATAAATCAATTTTACATTTTGCTTTAAGCAGAAAAATAATACATTCCTAAATCCATTGAAGTTTACCTTTACCATCTTTTTATCATCGGTAAGGAGAGTGTCAGTAATTGCCGCTTCATGAATTACTCCATCAAGCTTGGGTAACTTTTTAAAAAAACCTTGCTCTAAAATATCCCCACAAACTACTTCACCTTTAATTCCATCTAAATTTTTGAAATTCGCGCCTGAGAAATCATCAAGAATGAAAATCTTAGCTCCCCTATCTTCTAAAATTTTAACTACATTGGAGCCAACAAATCCCGCTCCTCCGGTTACTAATATTTTCATTTTAGAAAAATATCTTCATTGCCTTATAAGGACAGGCTCGTAAACATATTCCGCAGGCAATACATTTCTCTTTAATAAACTCGACTTCATAGGTGCGCGAATCTTTTATTAAGGCATTAGTGGGACATAGAGGAATGCAAACAGTACAATCAACGCATTTTTCTCTATCCATAGAAATATCCTGAGAAAGGGGCTGAACTACTACCCCTTCTTTCTTTAAATACTCTATCCCTCTTCTATGCTCCTCTTCCTCCCCTTCCAACTCCAAAACTAAAACACCCTCTTCTTTAGGGTTAACTTCTGCTTTTAAAATATTAAAAGTGAGACTGAAATCTTTGACTAACTTACAAATAATAGGTTTATCTACTAATTCCCTGGGAAAATGTAAAACAATTCTAATTTTCTCTATCATTCCACCCTTCTTTCTTTCAGAGGCTTAAATTTATAATTAGAATCAACTGAAGGAATCTTTTCTACTGGTTCAGTCAATGTAAATTGGCCTTTCTCTATCCAATTTTTTAAAATATTGGCGATTTCTCTTGCTTTTCTTAAAGAAGATAGCGAGCCTGTAGATATTTTTCTTCCCTCTATTTCTATTTCACCTGATTTAAGCTGGGCATAATTAACAAAACCTAAACAAGAACTTTCTCTTTGAGGATAATCCTTAGAATAATCAACTATAGGGGCAAGGATATCCTCATCTTTCACTGCTGCGTAAGAAAGAATTTCTTCGTTCAATATGGGGATAGGCACTCCTACTCCTACACTTAGCGTTACTCCATAACCAGCCATTGACGTTCCTACCAACCATTGCTCGGACATTTTTTTTAAATCACCAATCAAAGCTAAAGTACCCGCGGGATATTTGGGTATTCCCTTCTCTGTTCTCTCAACATCCGGATTATGCTGTGTTCCCCACCAGGAAACATAACCAATACCGCCACCCAAAAATATCCTTGTTCCGATACCAATGGTTTGACAAAAAGGGTCACAAAGCAGAGGCGAAAGACATCCTGCCGAACAATAATTAGCATTGCCTAATTTTGGCTGTAAAATCCCCATATAGGTGTAGATTACCTTCTCTGATGAATTTATAGCAACATTGTAATTTTGATAGCAATTTCTTATGTTAAAAAGCATTGCTTCATTTAAATCATTTATATTTATGTAAGTTTTTAACTGTTTCCGAGGATAACAATCAGTCCCGTAGGCAGTAGCTTCTAGAATTAAATCCCGGCCTGCCGCTAAATCCTGAATTGCATGCCCTCCTCCATAACTAAACTCACCAGGATAAATTCTGTTTCTGGGGTCATCATCAGGCAAGCTATTGGAACCAAGAAATAAATCCACGGCAGCCAAACCGGCATGGCAGGGAACATCGTTTAACGCAGCCTTACCTCCTCCTAACTTTATCCGTGGTTTTGTGTGTCCAATATTAAAGTATATTCCGCTGGAACACATAGGGCCGAAAGTGGCAGTGGTAACTACATCCACAGCTTGCGACGCCTTCTTTAAGCCCTCTTTCTCTACCAAATCAATTACTTCTTCGGCAGTTAAAATAACGGCATCGCCTTTTTTAATTTTTTCATTTATTTCTTTTATCGTCTTCATTGCTTCTTTTCTAACTCCCAAATCCTCTTCTCCAGCCTGTCTAAAACCTCAATGACCGGATCAGGAAGTTTATTATGATCTAAATCCACTCCACTTACCTTTTTAGAAGGGCGTTCTAAAATTATTCTTCCCGGAACCCCTACTACTGTGGAATTTTCGGGCACATCGTTTAT
>JAHJHM010000032.1 GCA_018823915.1 Candidatus Omnitrophota bacterium | reverse complement strand
TGTACTCTACTGACTATTTACCTAAGCTCATTCTGCATTTTTCATTTTTCATTTTTCACTTTGCACTTTGCAATAATATGTGCTTTACTGACTATTTACCTGTAAACCCCGTTAGAGATAGGTTGCCTCCAGGCGAACGTCCATTAGAAGTTTTAAAATTCATCTCTAACGGGGTAAATTTAGAAATCCCACCCTACCTATTTTTAAATAAGGCTCGCAGCTGCCCGCAGGCAGCATTAATATCCGCGCCCTTTGACTTCCTTAGAGTAAAAAATACTCCCTTTTTCTTAAGCTCATTTTTAAAACTATTGATTTCCGCCTCGGTCGGTACTTTGAATTCAAAGCAGGCACCCTTGCGGGCACAAGTATAATTAAAAGAAATAAGATTAATTTTGTAATTTACCCCTCTTAATAATTTCGATAGCTTTTGCGCGTCAACTTTACTTGTATTTAACCCTCTTACTAAAACATACTCGAAAGTAATATGGCGCTTTTCTTTTTTATTAAAATCTTTAACTGCCTTTATCAGCTCGCTTAAAGGATATTTTTTATTTATCGGCATAATTTTACTGCGGGCAGCTTCGTCCGGAGAATGCAAAGAGATAGAAAGCTTGACTCCTAAATTTAAATCGGCTAATTTTTTTATTTGAGGGACAAGGCCGCAGGTTGAAAGGCATATCTTCCTTTTTCCAAAATATACGCCTTGTGGATGCGTAAATATTTTTACCGCGCAAACGGTATTTGCGAAATTATCCAGAGGTTCTCCTATCCCCATAAAGACGATGTTGGTAATTTTGCGAGGGGCGATTAAGTCAGCAACGGTTAAATATTGATTTGTGATTTCGCAAACTTTCAAGTTTCTTCTAAATCCATCTTTACCGCTAAGGCAAAACTTACAGCCGAATTTACACCCTACTTGAGTAGATATGCAAAGAGTTAATCTACTCACTTGGGAGATTAAAACACTTTCTATGCAAGAATCATCCTCTAAACCAAATAAAAACTTCTCTGTCTTATCTTTGGAAATTTCTCTTTTTAATAATTTTAGCCTAGAGAAATAAAAATTATCTTTTAAGAACTGCCGTGTTTGTTTAGAGATATCGGTCATTAAATTAAAATCCTCGATTCTTCTCTTATAAATCCAATTAAAAATTTGCTGAGCAGAAAAGCGAAGACAACCTCCTTTTTCTAATAATTTCCTTAATTCCTCTAAAGTATAATTTTTTATATCTTTCATCGTTTCCCTTTTATAAAATTCTTATAGGCCTTTACTATGGAATTTATTCTACCATTGAGGTTAGCTCAATTTAATAACTAGTTTTTTGTCAAAAACATTGGCTATGCGCGTTAAGGTATCTATTGAAACATTTTCGTGGCCGCTTTCAATTTTAGAGATATACTGCTGAATCACCCCTAATTTTTTGGCTATATCCTTCTGAGTATAGCCTAACTTTACTCGTATATCCCTAATCTGCTGCGCTAGTTTCATTCTTTCTGCTGGTATCTCTACTTCTTGAGATTCCCTTATTCTAATCCCCTGCCTTTTCAACTGTTCATGGATACACTCGTACATTGTCTGCCAGAAAATAACTCTAGCCTTAAGCCAGCGGTCTTTCCTCATTCGTTTTTTTATGCATGGCCACTTTTTACAAAAGGTTATCTTATCGACAATACTAAAAACCATTTTAGGATCGCTGGCCCGGGAAAAAAGCTTTTCCGCGTAAATATCAAATTTAGAATGGTTCGCGTCTTTTAAAATTTTTCTTGCCTCGCCTTCTTTCAGGCGACTATCCCACAACCAGTTTATATTCACTTTTCTCACCTCACATCAGTTTTTCCGGCAACCTTTTTAGGATCTCGCTGTCTAGATGTTTTATTACTTTGCCAGCATCAATATTGGGCACTAAATCTAAAAGCTCGATCTTCAAATTCATCCGGTTAAATCCTCTATACCAGGCAATAAGGCTTTCTGCTCTATCGTAAGAAAAATACTCAAATAAAAATTCCGAGAAAAATTTGTGGTGTTTTGATAAATAATAAAGATCGAATAAATCTTTAACGCTCTGACGGCCGGCATGAATTACCCTGCCGGTAGCATCTTGTTTTTTAATCATGCCGATGGCAGCGGATATTTTTCTATAGTAGATGTCTTCCACAGAATGCAGACCATTTTTTATTCTCTTGATATTCTCCTGGAAGTCCTGAACAAAGTCTATCTTCAAAACACACCTTTTATTAAGCTCTAAAAAATAGACCCTCATCGGTATTAGCTTAGGATCGTCTTGTTCGGCCTCCAACTTAAAATTAAAGCTGGTTTCTTTAAAAACATAACTCATTATTCGGTCGGGATCTTCCTTTTTATACTTCTGCGTGAAAAAATCCAAATCTTCAGAGAACCTATGGTTAAAATAAAAAGACAAAGCTGTGCCGCCGGTCAGATAATAATTTTTAAATTTCTTTGTCACCAAATCAGTTATTCTTCTCTGCTCATCTTCAATATAAGAATTTTTATTTTTCATCCTTATCTTTTCCTCCCACAATAAGTAAATATTCAGTGAACCACGTCTAAATTTTTCTGAATATTCAGTGCAAAATGCAAAATGCAAAAT
>JAHJHM010000031.1 GCA_018823915.1 Candidatus Omnitrophota bacterium | reverse complement strand
CTCGGGACCCAATAAATCCATATTTGCCTGCCAGTAACTAAGAATTGTCCCCACGTCCCTCCAGTAATATCTTGGTTCATATTTTTTTAAAGCGGGGACTCTATTTTGAGAAAAATCATAAGCATAAACCTCTCTTTTTTTCTTCACTAAATAAGGGATAATATCTCTGCCAAAATCATGAGTAGTGTTTCTTCCAACATCCTCTCCCAAAGCATCAACAAGAAAATCGGTATTAAAAATATAATTCCCCATAGAGGCAAAAACCATTTTATTCCTAGAGAGTGAGGGCTTTTCTTTAAACTGCTTAACCTTAAAATTATTATCCACACTAACCACTCCAAATTGATAGGCTTGCTTTGCTTCTACAGGAATAACCGCGATGGTAGCCTGGGATTTCTTTTTTAAGTGATAATCTATCATATCTTTTATGTTCATTCGGTAAATGTGATCTCCACCGAATATTGCTACCAACTGAGGCTTATAGTCATAAATAAGGTTTATATTCTGATAAACAGAATCTGCCGTCCCTCTATACCACCCGCTCAATTCTTTTTTTCTCATTTGAGGAGGCACCACAGTAATGAAATGTTTAGGCGAAACTCCTCCTCTTCTCCAAGCCGTCCTTATGTGTTCAATTAAAGATTGAGATTTATACTGAACAAGAATATATACAGAATAAATTTCTGAATTTACCAGATTACTCAACGCGAAATCAATTATGCGGTATTTACCCCCAAAAGGAACGGAAGGTTTTGTTCTCTCTGAGGTAAGAGGATGCAGCCTTTCTCCTTTTCCTCCGGCTAAAACCAAAGCTAATATGCCTCCTTTTACACTACTCATTTTACTCCTTTATGTCTTTAGCCTTAATCAAAGAAAACTTAGCTGCCCATGGGCCGATGAGTTCAAAAACTACTGTGCTGGCAATAGTAATAGTAAGGATTTTGTCTCCCCAGTCTCCTCCAATAGCATGTTTAGCTACTAACCCGCAGGCTAAAGCCACCCCTGCCTGAGGAATTAAGGCTAACCCCATATATTTTTTTATTGCCGGGGCAGCACCTACGGCTGCCGCGCCTAAAAAAGCTCCTGCGATTTTACCGAGAATTCTAAAAAATATAAAAGCTGAGGTCAACGTTATCGCCGCGCCTAAACAGGAAATTTTTAAACTGGCTCCCGCCAAAACAAAGAAAATTAAATACAAAGGTGTATCTATTTCCCGCAAAGAATCAAAAAATTGAAAATTTTCCTTATTGCTATTGGTTAAACCGGCGCCAAAAACCATGCAGGATAAAAGAACAGAAAAATGAAAAGAAATAGATAATCCGATAACTAAAGATAAAAAACCAAGGATATAAATTAAACGCTCTTTTACGGTATTAACAAAATAAGAAAGCTTATTAAATACTATTACTACTACTCCGCCAAGAAGAAAAGACCCTCCTATCTCTAGAAGCGCTCTGAATGAATCCTTAAAAACACCTAAGGTATCCCAACCCGCGGTTGCCAATGATTTAGCTATAGCTAAAGATAAGCCAAAAATCACCAACGCCCAGGCATCATCTATGGCAACAATACCTAAGAGTGTCTCGGTAAATCTACCTTTGGCTTTATATTCTTGAGTTACCATTACTGTCGCAGCAGGGTCGGTAGCAACACCGATTGCTCCCAAAATAAAAGCCACATAAAATGGCTGGTTAAATATTACCCAACAGCCGGCGGTTATTAATACCCAGGGAAAGAGAGAAGCGCTTATGGATATTCCTATAACCGACCTTCCTATGCGCCGCAAAGTAACTAAGGAAAAACTTTCACCTAAACTAAACGCGATCATCCCTAAGACAATCTGGGAGAAAAAATTTGAGGTGGAAAGAAAATTTTCAGGGATTAAATTAAATAGACTGGGGGAAAGAAGAATTCCCAAGACAATATAGGCGGTAATGGTCGGTATTTTTATTTTTTTTATTATCCGGGAGAAAAAAAATCCCAGAATAAATATTACCGCTAAGCTTAAGATAGGATTGATGGTCATCAAATATGCACTTATACAATGCCTTTTTCCTTAAACATTCTCCAAATAATATCAAAAATGCCCAATATCCCTACAATTTTATTCTCATCATTTACTACAGGCAAACGCTCTTTCTTATGTAAGCGCATCATTTTGTAGGCGTCTTGTAAAAAGCTTTCTTCTTTAATAGAGATAAAATTTATATCCATAACATCATCAACGATGATTAACTCCCCCATAGAAGGAATTGGGTCTAAATCAAATGCATCTTCATCTATCTCTGTAAAAGGGATATTTCTAAATAGCTTCGCGTGCTGCGGCCGAAGGAGATCCAGGAGATTTTCCGGATAAACCATACCAATAAGATGTTCTTGGTCATCAACGACAGGAATTAAAGGATGAGTGTGGAAATCTCGAAACTCCATAAGAAGGCTTCGCAACGGCAAGGAGCGCTTAACCTTAATAATATCTTTTTTCATCGCGTCGCTTACTTTCATGATTTAAATCTCTTCAAACTTCTTTATTATGGCAATTACCTCTTTGGCGCAAGAGGCTGATATAAGAGCCTGACGAAAAGAATTATTCATAAGCAGCTTGGATAACTCGGCTAAAATTCGTAAATAAAGATTGAGTTCACTTGGATCGGCCCCCATAAGAAAAATAAAATTAACTTTCTCCTCATCTAAAGCCTTAAAATCAATTCCTAAGCCGGATCTGCCGAAACCAATAACAAACCCTTTAACAGCAGGAGTTCTTGCATGAGGAACAGCCACATTGTGTCCAATACCGGTTGAGCCTAAAGACTCCCTTTCTAAAATATCGTTAACAAATTTTTCTTGATCGATAACTTTCCCGCTTAAATCCAACGAACTAACAATTTCTCTTATCGCCTCATCCTTATTTTGAGCTTTTAAGGCCATGAAGCAAAATTTTTCTTTTAGATAATTTGAAACTCTCATTTTTAACTCCTCCGCGCTACCCTATCCTGCTGGCAAGATCAAGCAAAGTAGACACCAAAAAACTCCTCAGGAAAACAATTGCCAAAAATGCGATTAAAGGGGAAATATCTATACCTATTCTAAAGTTTATCGGCAGCATCTTTCTTATACGATAAAGAATGGGCTCGGTAACTTTATATAAAAACTGCACAATAGGATTATGCGGATCAGGGCTTACCCAGCTTATCAATACCCTAACTAAAATAAGCCAATAAAAAATGGTAAGCACCATGCTTAAAATATCGGCTAAAGCGACTAAAAACTTACTTACTACAAACATCGTAAATATTCAGTGAACCATATCTAAATTTTTCTGAATATTCAGTGCAAAATGCAAATTGCAAATTGCATACCCTAACGGGCACAAGCAAGTTAAAAT
>JAHJHM010000257.1 GCA_018823915.1 Candidatus Omnitrophota bacterium | reverse complement strand
TGGTCCGGTTTCAAATACTTCTTATAAACAACCATTCCATCATCATATAACCGAAAATCTGGTGTTATCTGTTTTTCTGGCAATGGAGCCCAGCCACCACCTGTTATTTTTTCGATGATGATATCTTTTTTAAGCGGCCCTTCAGGCAAGAGTCTTGAGATAGACTCCCCCTTTTCTTTAGAAACTTGATATATGCCCCAAATCCAGTATCCACCAAACAGAACAATCCCAACCACCAAAATTCCAATTAATATTTTTGTTTTTGAGTGTCGAGTAGACATCTTAACAACCTCTCTTGATTGTTTAATATCCCTCACAGAACCGAACTTGTGGATTTCCCACATTCGGCTCTTCAGTAATACGTCCTAAATACGATGAGAGGGTATAAAGTTGATGATATATCTTTGGCTTAGGCAGCGGGTTAAATTGTAGAAAACGATTGAATTGAACCCAGTTATAGCTTTTCTTCTGGCTTCGCCTGTTTATCCATTTGTAGGCAAGCTTTATCGTCTGGCTGTAGAATGTCCTCATTGCGTATGAGTTGCCACTTACGCCATAGTACCGAAAGTGTCCTGTAAGTTTCATTGTTAATATAGGCCACCATTGCCTCAGCTTTACTGCATTGCGAACACCCTTTAGCCAGATATTCATCGCTTTCATCTTCTGAATGAGTTTTACCCTTGCTGTCTTACGCCCTAATTTGAACTTACCATTTCTGGTTTTGTCACAGTAGTGGGTGAAGCCTAAAAAGTCAAAAGTCTGCGGTTTCCTGCCAGACCTTTGTGCCTTCTCCCAGACATAACGGCCAAACTCTATTACTCTTGATTTGCCTTCAGCTATGCTTAGTCCGAATTCTGCCAAGCGTGTTTTTAATGCTTGGCTGAATACTTTGGCTTCAGTTTTGCTTTGGAAGCATATTACGAAGTCATCAGCGTAGCGGACTAATTGGGCGTATCCTTTTAGCTGGCTCTTTAGCTGGTTTGTAAACCAATCATCTAAGATGTAATGAAGGTAGATATTAGCAAGCAAGGGGCTTAGATTACCACCTTGCGGCGTGCCTTTATCTGTTTGTATGAATTTACCTTCCTCCATTACGCCTGCCTTTAGAAATCGGACTATCAGTCTTAACAGACTGGTGTCCTTAATCCTTGCCTTAAGGCACTCCATTAGCTTTTTGTGGTCTATGGTATCAAAGAATTTCTCTATGTCCATATCCACTACCCAGTTTGTAGGTTTGGTCATTATGGCTTTATCTACTACATTTAACGCTTGGTGGCAATTTCTGTTAGGACGAAACCCGTAAGATACATCTTGGAAATCAACTTCATAGATTGCCTCAAGGATTTTCTTTATGCCCATCTGGACGACCTTATCCTCAATAACAAGAATTCCAAGAGGTCTTTCTGTTCCATCGGGCTTTGGGATGTATGCTCGTCTTACTGGTTTTGGTTTATATCTCCAAGTCTTCATCCTTACTACTAAATCCTTAAGGTTTTCTCCTAAGTTGACTTCGTAATCTTCGAACCTTACACCATCTATCCCGGAAGCCTTGTCTCTTTTAAGCTCCCAGAAACAGCCTTTGAGAAAGTCCTCATTGAGCAGATGTGCCAAAGATGTAAACTGCTCTTTAGGATTTCCTCTGGCTCGCTTAGTTATGGATGAAAGTTTTGTTACCATTATGGACTCCACTTCTGCTTGTATGGTTAATGTTCCCTTTTCATCCCTTTGCATTACTGCTAACCCCTTCGCTCCGCAGACATTACTCTGCTTCTTCACTACTATTGGTTAGTCCGACTGCCAAAGCGTTAATCTTATCTCTTACCGTTTATGGGCTTGCAGATAAGCCTTGTTAACAGAGACACGCTTTGGCTCTCCCAAGTTCCCCTTGACTTGTATTTGTAACCGTGACACGGTCTCAGACCCCGCCAGAGCCTTATAGTCTTGCCTTAACGACTATTTGGTTTTGCTTTCCAGAAAATGAACCCTGTCAGCCTCTGGGAATAAATATTTCGAGGCTCAATCCCTTCACTTGCGTTGTATCCCAGTTACTCCCTCATCTTGGCTTCTTATGTTCCATTACTAAAACATAAGCAAGTTTTGGTTGCTGGATTGGCGGCTTACCATTATCCAGTTCGGATTTTCACCGACAACAAATCAAAGAGCTTTACTTGGCACACTCATTTT
>JAHJHM010000030.1 GCA_018823915.1 Candidatus Omnitrophota bacterium | reverse complement strand
TATTTCCTATATTTTTCTAAGAATTCTCTAGTATAATAAAAAATATAGATATAGAAAATCTTTTTCTGGAAGAATCAATCGAACTTCACTAAAAATGATTTTGGGAAAATGAGAAATAGACCGAAAACTAACGGCAAACGGCTAACGGCTAATTTAAGAGTAAGATTAGGGAGGCTGACCTTAGAGACCCCGATCGTTTGCGCTTCAGGGACGTTTGGATTTGGGGAAGAATTAAAGGGGTTGGCTCATTTTAAAAACATCGGGGCAATTATTACTAAAACAATAACCCTTAAACCAAGAGAGGGTAATCCTCCTCCGAGGATTTTTGAAACCGAATGCGGTGTGCTTAATTCCGTAGGATTAGAAAATCCCGGCATAGACGTTTTTATAAAAGAGAAACTTCCCAAGCTGGCGAAGCTGAATACAAAGTTTATTGTCAGTATAGGGGGATTTTCTCTTGGAGAATACGAAGAGATTACAAGAAAGCTTAATAAGATAAAAGAAATACAAGCCTTAGAGATTAATCTTTCCTGCCCAAATATTAAATTAAAAAAAATGATTTCTCAGAGTAAAAATTTAACTTATCATTTCTTAAAGGCGCTGCGCAAAATTACCAACAAAGTGTTAATCGCTAAAATTACTCCCGAAGTTACCGATATCGTCCAAATCGCTAAGGCAGCAGAAGACGCGGGAACAGATGCCTTAAGCCTGGTAAATACATTTTTTGGCATGGCAATAAATATTGAAGAAAAAAAGCCTTATTTAGGAAATATTTATGGAGGCTATTCGGGAAGAGCAATTAAGCCTTTAAGCTTATACCGCGTTTGGCGGGTATCTTCAAAGACAAACATTCCTATAATCGGAGGAGGGGGGATAGAGACGGCAGGAGACGCGATTGAATTTTTCTTAGCCGGCGCGACCGCGGTAAGTTTAGGGACAATAAATTTAGCTTATCCTAATAGGGCGGAGACTATTTTAAGAGGAATAAAAGAATATTTAAGGATGAAAAAAATAAAAGATACAAATAAATTAAGAGGTAGCTTAATTGTCTAAACCCTGGGATAAGCTAATCGTTGCCTTGGATTTGACTTCGCAAAGGAAAATAAATGAAGTAGTTAATTCTTTATCTCCTAAGGTCGGGAAATTCAAAGTAGGCTTAATCGCGTATACTAAATTTGGCCCCAAAATAATCAATTGGGTTAAAGAAAAAAAGGCAGAGGTTTTTTTAGATTTTAAACTTTTTGATATTCCCCATACAATGGCAGAAACAGCTAAAGCCTTTGTTGATTTAGAGGTTTGGGCTTTCACTGTTCACCTAAGAGCAGGCAGACAGAGCTTAAAGGTTTTAAAAGAAGCAGTGCTAAAAGAAGCCGCCCTTAAAAAGAAAAAAGTACCTTTAATCATCGGCATTACCGAGCTTACTTCTCAGGAAACCTGTTTAAAAAATGTTTTAAATTTAGCCAAAGTTGCCAATAAAAGCAATTTAGATGGAGTAGTTTGCAGTGTCTGGGAAGCAAAAAGAATAAAAGATGAATTTGACCTTATTACGATTACTCCAGGGATAAGGAAAGATAGAGGCAGAGATGACCAGAAGAGAACTGCCGCGGTAAGCGATGCATTAGAGAATAAAGTTGATTACTTTGTGGCAGGTAGGCCAATAATAAAAGCAAAAGATTACCTCAAGGCAGCGGAAGATTTACTTAATCCAAAAAATGCACGCTTCGCAGGTATTTTTTGCCCGAAGGGCTGCCGCTAAAATTTCCACGGGAAATTTTAGAAAACGGTAGGGTTATGGAATAGCTTTTTACCCCTTAAAAACAGGAAAGTTTGCCCTTGACACTTTAAAAAGGGGGTGGTAAACTTAAAATATGAGAAAGAGAGATATTGTTTTAAAAATCAGCGAGGAAACAGGAATAAAGCAAGTAGTGGTAAAGGATGTTGTCCAGAGAACTTTTGATACCATTTTGGGGATTTTAAAAAAAGAAGGGCGCATCGAGATAAGGAATTTTGGGGTTTTTCAAGTTAAGAAGCGAAAAAAGCGAATTGGAAGAAATCCCAAAACCGGCCAAGTTATTCCTGTTCCAGAAAGGCGCAGCGTAGTTTTTAAGCCCGGCCTGGAAATGAAAACGAAGATAAAATAACCGCGGCGCTTTCTGTGATGAAGAAAATCTACACCGGCATCCGAGGAACATGCGATTTCACTCCTTCCAAGAGCCATTCTTTTAATAAGATTACCCAGACGGCAAGGCAGATTTTTAAAGTTTTTGGTTATGAGGAGGTAATTTTGCCTCTTTTAGAAGAAGAGGATTTATTTAAAAGAGGAGTAGGAGAGACTACGGAGATTGTGGAGAGACAAATGTTTAAAATACAGGGTAAAAGCATAGTGTTGCGGCCCGAAGGAACAGCTCAGGTAGTTAGGTATTATTTAGAGAATTCTCTTTATAAGCAGAGCGATTTCCATAAATTTTCTTATATAGGAGCGATGTTTAGAGGAGAAAGGCCACAGAAAGGCCGCTTGCGTCAATTTCACCACATAGGCGCGGAGGCCATTGGTTCGGATAGTTTTTATCTTGATGGAGAAATTATCGCTTTAAGTATGAAAATTTTAGAGGGTATTGGCATCCAAGAGAAGCAGCTTTTGATAAACAGCTTAGGCTGTTTAGAGGATAAAGAAAAATTTTCTCAAAAAATAAAGAAAATTCTTAACTCTAAGAAAGATAAACTTTGTCCTGATTGCCAAAGAAGATTAGAGAGAAATCCCTTAAGAGTCCTTGATTGTAAAAGACAAGAGTGCAGAGGAGTGGTAACATCTTTAAACTTAGGCAAAGAGAGTTTGTGCTCGAATTGTAAAAGCCGCTTTGAAAACTTACTTTTTACCCTTGATAATTTAAAAATTAAATATACACAAACACCTTATTTAGTGAGGGGCCTTGATTATTATACTAATGTGGTTTTTGAAATTATATCGGGAAGCCTTGGCTCTCAGGATGCCTTGGGGGCTGGAGGCAGATATAATAATTTGGTGAGAGATTTAGGCGGGCCGGATATCCCCGGCATAGGATTTTCTTTAGGGATAGAAAGGATCCTCCTTGCTTTAAAGACATCCCAGGAAGAAAAAAAAATAAAAGTATTTATTATTACTGCCAGCGAAACTCTTCTTGGGGCTGGATTTAAGATTTTACAGAGATTAAGAGAGCAAAACTTAGCTTGCGATATGGATTATTGCGGCAAATCCCTAAAAGGGCAATTAAGGTATGCGTGCAAGCGCGGAGCAAAATATGTTGTAATCTTGGGAGAAGAAGAGTGGAAAGAACAGTGTGTAATGTTAAAAGATATGGAGAAATCTGTACAGGAAAAAGTAAAAATAGAAGATTTAGCAGCACTTTTAAAGAAATATATGATTTTATAATGTTCATAGTTCATAGTTCATAGTTTACAATATGTTACGAACACATACTTGCGGTCAGCTAAATCAGGAAGATTTAAATAGGGAGGTGGTTTTGTGCGGCTGGGTTGGCAGCCGACGGGACCATGGAAAGATAATCTTTATTGACTTAAGAGATAGATATGGAATTACTCAGGTAGTTTTTCTTCCCAAGCCAAGCGCTTCTACTTACGAGAAAGCAAAAAAGATGAAAAACGAAGATGTGGTAAAAATAAAGGGAGTAGTTAATTTAAGGCCAAAAGGAACAGAAAATCCTAAAATTCCCACAGGTTTGGTCGAGGTTCTTGCTGAAGACATAGATATTCTTAATGAGTCTAACGATCTCCCTTTTGATATTAACGGGACAGTAGAGGCGGGAGAAGATATTAGATTGCGGTACCGTTACCTTGATTTGAGAAGGAAAGGACTTTTAGAAAAATTAATCCTGCGCCATAAATTTAACGAGGTATTTAGAAATTTTTTAAGCGCCCGCGGATTTTTAGAAATAGAGACTCCTTATTTATCCAAATCAACCCCTGAAGGAGCAAGGGATTATTTAGTTCCTTCCCGGCTCCAGGCTAATAAGTTTTACGCTCTTCCTCAGTCTCCACAGCTGCTAAAGCAGATTTTGATGGTTGGAGGAATTGATAAGTACTATCAAATCGTAAGGTGTTTTCGTGATGAGGATTTAAGAAAAGACAGGCAGCCGGAATTTAGCCAGCTGGATATAGAGATGTCTTTTGTGGAAGAAGAAGATATTCTTTCTTTGATGGAAGAGATGTTCTCCGTTGCTTTTGGGGAAATTCTCGGCCAGGATATAAAAAAGCCTTTTTTAAGGATTTCTCATAAAGAGGCTAAGGAAAAATATAATACGGATAAGCCCGACATAGGAGTAGGGGATTATAGATTTTTGTGGGTGAGAGATTTCCCTCTTTTTGAATATAGTGAAGAAGAAAAGGCCTGGAAGGCTTGTCATCATCCCTTTACTGCTCCTTTCAAGGAGGATATCCCTTTGCTAGAGAGCGATTTATCAAAAGTGAAGGCGCATGCTTACGATCTTATTCTAAACGGAGAAGAAATAGCCAGTGGGTCGATAAGAATTCATTCTTCTGATTTGCAAAAGAAGATCTTTCAAATTTTAAACATATCAGAAAAAGAAGCGCAGGATAAATTTGGATTTCTCCTGCGTGCTTTCGAATTTGGCGCTCCGCCTCATGGAGGGATTGCCTTTGGTTTGGATAGATTATATTCTATAATAACACACTCAGAAAGTATAAGGGAAGTAATTGCTTTTCCCAAGACGCAAAGAGGAGTTTGTCCTTTAACCGATGCCCCTTCAGGAGTTGAGGATAAACAGTTGAAGGAACTTTATATAAAACTGGTGGAGGAAGAAAAGAATCAATGAGGAGAATAACTGTAAGCGCAATCCTGTTAGTTTTATTTAACTCGCCGCTTTGTTACGCTAAAGGAGTTATTGACGACATTTTTTCTGCAAGCGGAAAGCAGGTGATCGTGGGTGGCTTAGTGGGATTTTTGGGCGTAATTTTAATTTATTATTTTATAACTCATTTTATAAGTTGGTTAAGATATCTTGTTGTATTTGCTATTATATTTGCTATAGTTGCTACACTTTTTGTAACTTTTTCATCTTATGGCAGAGGCCGGAAAAAGAGTAGAAAGCTACCGAGATTCCTCCATTTTAGAAAGCTGTAAAATATTTGCCTGATAGATGTGGATTGAAATTGCGCAGGGAAAGAAAATATGCAAATCTTAAGGGTAGTCATATTAGCTTTGATAGTTTTATTTTTCATCGGCAATTGCTCTACTGCGCGAAATAGGAGGCGGCACAATAGTGCGGAATGGCATTATCGTTATTCTCGAGGGATGACATATGCTGTGCAGGGAAAATTTAAACTGGCAGGAAGAGAGTTTTTAAGGATTCCAAGTATTTCTAAATTTTATACATTGACGAAAACATGCTCAGAAGTGATTGAAGCCGTACGTAAAAATAGGATTAAAAAGAAAAAAGCCGTTTGTTTATTTAGAGAGATAGTCATCTTAATGGAAAGATAAAGCAAGTTGTAGATTATTGGAAAAGTGAATACCGATAACTGAGTACTGAAAGCCAAAAGGAGGGAAAATGAAGTATTTTTGGTTATTTTTAGGGATGGTTTTTTTAGGAGGGTGCTTAACAAGGACATATACCATTGAGAAGCCAAGGGTAGATTTAGATATTAAAGGAAATCAAGGGTATTTAACCGGAACTCCTCAACCGGCGAAAAAGAAAAAGGATTTAGGGAGTACTCGTAAAATTTCTGTGGTTGAGGTAGAGTTTGGTTCTCATCAAGGTAAGGAATTAAAGAAAAAAGAAGGAATGATTTCTCCGGAAAGTTTTTCCCTAGATGAGGAAATCGAAGGAATTGAAGAAGTAGACGAAGTAGAAACAGCTGCTTACAAGGAGAGCGCAGAGAAGACTTATAAGTACTATACTGTGCAGAAGAACGATACTTTGCAGAAAATTTCCCGTAAGTTTTATGGAACAACAAAAAAATGGAAGATGCTTTATGAGAAGAATAAAGATACTTTAAAAAGTCCGGATAAAGTTTATCCTGGGATGAAGATAATAATTCCTATGGAACGGGGTGATTAAAAAAATAGGGAAAATAACCCTTTTGCAGTAAATAGTCAGTAAAGTACGTTTTATTGCAAAATGCAAATTGCAAAGTGAAAAATGCAAAATAAACTTAAAAGAAATAGAAGAAATAATAGAGATTATTGCAAAATTAGTAATTACGGCAAAGAAAAATAAATAATTTT
>JAHJHM010000003.1 GCA_018823915.1 Candidatus Omnitrophota bacterium | reverse complement strand
GTAATTACTGACTTTGCAATGATATCTACCAAACCTCCTACTTCTCCCCAAGTTTATTCTTCATTTCACTGTCTTAATTTTGCATTTTTCATTTTTCACTTTGCAATTTGCAATAGAATGTACTTTACTGACTATTTACCTTTTTGTCTCTGGAGCCTGGAGTGGGAATCGAACCCGCGGCCTCGTCCTTACCAAGGACGTGCTCTGCCGGCTGAGCTATCCAGGCACATTTTAATCTTCTCCGTATTCGGAAATAGAAAATCGAAAAAGATAACTAGTAAAAAGGTTACTATAAAAGAAATTTTTGTCAAGCAAAAATATAGTTTTTTTCAAAACATTCTTCGCAAATTTCTCTCCAACATCGCAAAAGTTCAGAAATCCGCCTCATTTTCTCCTTATTGACCGTTTTATATTGAATGAGACTAGGCATTTTTTTACTAAAAAATGCCTAGTCAAACAGGCCATAGACCTACTGGATAGTCGGATCCCTGCCGGCAGACAGGGATCTCGAAGAGCTTCTGAAAAATATCCTGCGAAGCGTGCCGCCGGTTAAGGTAAATCTATGGAGATTATCAAAAAGAGACTTTTTTGAAGTCACCAGCATTCTTTTCTTATCTTTATTGATAATAAATGCTTTATATCCTTCTTTTAAATCTTCATAAATATTAGCTACCACCAAATCACTTTTATTTTCTCTAAGGCTCTGATAGGCTTTCTCTATGAGGCCTTTTCTTCCCACTTGGAGCTTAAACTGAATAAGAAAAGTTTCTTTGGCTAACTTACGTATTGTTTTTATAATTTTAGCGGTAGGAGTTAACTTTAAAGTTAACTCTTTCCTGCCGGAAGGAATTTTCCCCTTAAAGGCCTCCTTTAACTTATAATCGCTAATTGCGGCACTATGAATTATTACATCGTAGTCATTTTTCTTTAATTCTTTAATAAGCTCCCCTTCCAAGTCATCATAATACCTAAAGGGAATTACTTTTATTCCCCTGGTAATCTTTCTTTCTACACAGTGAGGGTTTAGGAACAGGGTTACCGGATAACCAAGCTGGTTAAATTTCTCTGCTAAATAAATCCCTGTTTTGCCGGTAAAAATATTGGTTAATATTCGGACATCATCAATCTTAACCCAGGTTGACCCCGCAGTTATCAATATCTTACTTAAAAGCGGCTTGGTTTTTTTCCTATAAGGATACCTTAATACTGCCTCCTTACTGCCGGAAGGCCCCAAGGTAGCGCTTATTTTTGCTTTGGGCATCATAGCTCTCTTTTTCTCGTAGAGGACAAAATCAGCATTCTCAATAATTCTTTATCTTTCATGCGCATCCAGTTTTTATAAAAATTGTGCTCTTTTACAATTTGTGCTATAGCCATAAGAGCGCGCAAGTGATAATTCCTCTCATCGAGAGAACCGGCAAGAACAAATATAATATGCACCGGCTCTTCATCCTGGGAGAATATAATGCCCCGGCGTGCCCGAACCAGTACTATTTCAAACCTTCCCTCTCCCTCAACAACAATATGAGGGATAGCTAATCCTTTATCTATAACCGTGTGCGACTCCTCTTCTCTTCTTATCAGCAATCTCTTTATTTTATTACTCTCTAAATTAAGCCGGGTTGATAACTCTAAAGCAACATAAGCAAAAAACTCATCTCTATCCATCTTTTCTTCTATATCAAAAACAGCACAGTCCTCGATCAAATGGTCGAATCTATCCTTAATTACCTTATCCCGTTTATGAAGAATCTCTTTTAACTCATCTTCTAAGGAGACACCCACTAACTCTTTGGCCGTAATTCTTCCTACAAGATGCATAAGGGCAGATTGACGTTTTAGCTTGCGGGCAGAAAAAAGAAACCACGCGTAACTTACCCCTATAAAAGAGAAACTCATAATAAGAGGGGTTTTCCCCATCTCAAAGATTAAAAAACTATAGGCAATAAGAGCGCAGATCTGTATCCAGGGATAAAAAGGCGATTTAAAGATAGGTCGGTAATTTATAATTTTACTTTCCCGCATTATAATTACTGAAAGATTTACGAACATAAAGAGAATGAGCATAAGGGTTGAAGCGGTTTTTACTAAATTTTCTAAATCTAAAAAAAGAATTAAAAAAAACATAAACAATCCGGTAAAAATTATGGAAAAATAAGGAGTGTGATGTTTCTTAGAGATAAAAGAGAACCGCAATGGGAGCAAATCATCCTTAGCCATGGCTAAAGGTATACGGGAAGAAGAAAGTATCCCCGCATTAGCCGTAGTGATAAAAGCAACCAATGCTGCCAAAGATAAAAGTACACCAAACCCTAAACCTCCCAACGCCAAGCCGCCATGGGTTAAAGGAGTAAGCGTGGAAACTAATTCTTTTTGGGGAAGCACCCCAATAGTAACGGTAACACATAAAACATATATTATCTGTACGGTGAAAAAAGATAAAAACATCCCTAAAGGAATGGTCTTAGCAGGATTTTTTGTTTCTTCAGCAATAGAAGCCACCTTAGTAAGCCCGCCGTAAGAGATAAAAACCAATCCTACGACAGAAAGAAAAGATTTTATTCCTCCAGACATAAAAGGAGAGAAGTTTTCTAAATTTATATTTATCATTCCTATCAGGATATAAAGAAAGCAGGCAAGGAGAAGAAAGAAAACCAGTATATTTTGCAGGCGGGCGCTTAATCTCACACTATAAAGATTAATAATTACAAAAAGAACGCAAGAACAGGCAGCAACAAGTTTTATCTGAAAATAATCTACTCCCGGGATAAAATACTCTAGGAATGCCCCTATACCTATTAAGGCGAAAGCGCTTTTTAAGCTAATAGAAAACCAGCTGGAAAACCCGCCGAAAATACCCAAAAAAGGGCCAAGGCTCCGTTCAATAAAAAAGTACGCCCCCCCTGCCTTAGGCATCGCGGTCAGCAATTCTGCCTGGCTCAACATCGAAGGAATCATCAATAATCCGGCAAGAAAGTAAGCAAGGATTACAGCAGGCCCGCTGTGTTTGTAGGCAATAGCCGGAAGCACAAAAAGCCCGGAAGAAATCATTGCCCCTGTTGCTATACAAAAAATATCCCAAAGATTAAGCTTATCTTTCTGCTTCATTATCTAAAATCATACCATATTCTGAACAAAGAATAAAGAAATATACAAAATCAGCAAAAACACCTAAATCCGCAAGACTCACAATGTCTATCCTGCCTATCCGGCTCAAAGGGAATATTAGGGTCAAATAACTCGCCAAAAATAAATTCTAATGCTTTTAGGCAAATTTCCATAATTCTTTCCTTATGAAGGTAATCGGATTGGGAGATGAAAGGTTTTCTTTCTAAGGTACGAACACTGTACAGCTCAGCATTCAGGCAAACCCCCGAGAACCGCTCTCTAGTAAGATAATAGTACAGCGGAAGCTGAAAGGACTTTATATTATCTTTTATTGAAGAACGACTGAATTCCATTTTCTCCAATTGCGCCAACCTTTTTGGAATAGAGCCAACACCGCCGGTCTTATAATCAATAATGCTAATGCTTCCATCGGAACATTGATCAATTCTATCCACTTTACTGATAAAAGAAATTACTTCCCCATTTAACTTTATTTGTCCTTGGAATTTCTCTTCCAGACAAATAATTTTAGCAGGTTCACGGAGAGTTTCTTTATCTAAAAACTGCTTTAGGCGGTTTTGGATAATACCTTTAAGAAGAAAGGAATCGGACTTCATGCGCTTAGCAATAGTTTGCGCGAACTTATCTTCAAACAAAGAGTTAAATTCCTTTCTAAACTTTTTGTCAATCACCGGTTTTTTATTAAGAAATTTCTTAAATCCCTCTTCTATCAACTCATGAATGAACGTGCCTATGTGGCGGGCTTGTGGCTCGGTGAGCAAATCATCTTGCGCAGCGAATCCCAATATATATTGATAATAAAACTGCCAGGGGCAATTAAGATAAGTATTTATTCTGCTTGGGGAATAAATTTCTTTTTTAAGAAAAACGATCATCTCTTTAGTCTTTTTAATAGAAACTTTACCTTGGGTTATCTTAAGATTAAAAGCTCCCTTGGCAACGGGAATAACCTCCAGCTTGTTTGATTGTTTTTGTTTTCTCCAAAGCAGTTCTTCAATGAACCTGCTTTTGGATTTTTCCTGGTTTTCTTCATAGATTAAATGTACGTTTTTTGCGCCGGATATAAGGCGCATAAACTGATAGCGCTGTATCTCCTCTTCTTTCTCTAAGCGGTTTAATCCTAAGCTTAACATAACTTCACGCGGTATAAGCGGCTCATAAATTTTTAATTTAGGCATAATTGACTCATTGACGTCCATCACAATCACATTCTCAAAGTTAAGAGATCGGGTCTCAAGCAACCCTAAAATCTGTAGCCCTTTTAAAGGAGTTCCCACAAAAGGGACGGTCTCTCCTTCCAGCTTCTGCAGAAATATTTTGCCCATCTCCTGTGAGCTAAAAGATTCTTTACGCAAGCTCGATGACTGAAATTCTTCTTTAACGGAATATATCCTTTCTATTGCCTTAAGATTAAATGCAAACGCGGTAAGCGGGCTTTTATCTACCAGCAAAACAACAAGCTCACCTAAAGAAACGGCAAATTCTGAGAAGTTTTTAGCAAGCTGCCATGAATGAAAAAATATCCTATGAAGACACTTTAAGATTTGCGCAAGTTCCCTTAAGTTAACCTTGATATCCATAGCTTCCAAGGTATCACGGGTTGAGGAATAAATTTCTTGGCTTTGTTCAATTGACGAAAGATTGACAAAAAGAGTACCTCCCAATTCTGACTTTTGCTTTCCTGTTAAAACCTCCTCCATCTTATGCACTAATACCCTTGTTATGGCAGAAGAAGAAGAGAATTTTATATTTTTAACTAACGGATGACGAAGAAGGCCTAAATAATCTTTTGCATAATAAGCGTCGTCTATCCTACTCTCCTGGGCGCGAAATAATGCCTTAAATAAAACGCTTAAAGAGCTTACTCCTAAAGGATAGCCCAAGGAGACGTTAAAATCAGTTACCTGGGAAGATATCTCACATAGCAACGGCACCATGGCTTTAGCCTGAGGTAAAACAATTACCGTACTATCAAGCCTTTTAGTTTTAGAAAGTATCTGACGGGTAAGACAAACTTGAGAATGCATATCAAAACCGGCATAAAAAAAGACTGACGGTTCCGGGGTTAAGGGTTTTGGCGGCTGAGCAGGAAAAGCAAAGCTATGCGCGTTTTTCTCTAAGACCGACCACTGCCTGCGGTCTCCTTGAAAAATACAAATACCTTTACCTTGTTTATAAACTTCTTTTATAATGCGCAGCTCAGTTGCATGAAGATAAAAAAAATTACAAAAAATAATAGCATCGAATTCATTAAAAGTTTTCTTATCTATTAACTGGGAGGCGCGCAAATAAATCAACCCTCGGGAAAAAATACGCTTTTGGCTTAAAATCGCGTGATACGCGCTTCGTATCTTGATAATATGCTCAAGCAAAAGATTAATATTTGAAGGCACATCGTACCCAATTGCCGCGCTCTTTGAAATATGGCCCAATGATTCATCCTGAATATCTTCTAAATCAAGCTGTTCAATAAAAGTAACGATTTCCTGCGCCCAGGGTAAAAACTCACTAAATGAATCGCGGCCTTCTAAAATACCCGGAGCAAGTTCTTTAGCCAAATTATAAACAAAAAAACTGGCATCAAGGCCGCTAATTTTGGGGGAAGGGCTGGAGCTGGAAACAATATACTCAAGGAATTCATCAATAGAGAACGCCTGGGGAGGATAAAACGGTTTTTTGATTTTTCTTGCGAGCTCCCGGCGCAAGAAAAGCGCCGGACGCTTCCCCCCAAATACACAGGCAACCTTACTTAAATCAACCCCGCGCGATGAGAAATTTTTTACTATAAACTCCGCAAGGTTCTCAATAAAATCTTCGCCAAAACTCCAAGTTACAATCCTTTCCATATTCTCCCTTCTTGCGGGCGGGCGCAAGGACCGCCCCTACCTACTTCTTCTACGCGCAATTCATCTAAATAAATCAATGCTCCTCTAATTTGCCTCTTTGGATATATACCTTCAATTATCTGAATATATTCTTTTATTTGCTTAATATATTCTTCTTTTTCCCCGGCCGAACTCTTAAAATCAACTATCCAAACTAAAGCTTTGGTTATAATCATTCGGTCAATACGCCTAACTTGCCCAAAATTATTAACCACCTCTTTTTCTCTAAAAACTTGGCCGCTAGTTACATAGAAAAACGGCTTCATTTCTTCTTTTTCAAGAAATAGCTTTATTTTCTTCTCTATAGAATC
>JAHJHM010000002.1 GCA_018823915.1 Candidatus Omnitrophota bacterium | reverse complement strand
TAAAAGATTACAACGATTGAAAACATTAACAATTTTAATCACTGTAATCAAGTTTTAATCGTTGGAATCAGGGATTGTTGCATTTCGCAACAGTCCCATTAATCACTGCCTGCAGGCAGGCAGGACTGCAATCAAAGATTTCTGATTTTTTCAGAAATCTTAAAAAAATCCTTGACAATCACAACCAAATAGTTGTATAATTAAGGGGGCAGAACGGATTTTTATGGATAGATATACTTGTCTTTTTTATCAAACATCCACGGGTAAGTTACCGGTTGAAGATTTTATCTGCTCTTTAGACTCAAGCAGCCAGGACAAATTCGCCTATAAAAAGGAACTCCTTGAACAATTAGGCCCGCAGCTACGCTTTCCGCATACAGATATTCTCGGTAATGACATCTTTGAATTACGGTTTAAAGGCAAAGAGGGCCAAATACGCGTGTTGTTTTTCTTTTTCTATAGAAAGCAAATTATCCTAACGCATGGCTTTTTGAAAAAAACACAGAAAACACCACGAAAAGAAATTAAAATTGCACGACAAAGGAAAAAAGATTTTTTTGATAAGGAGGCATGACTAATGAAAAAAGTTGATGACTATATCAAAGCAAGAATGGAAAAAGACCCCGACTTTGAAGCCCGCTACGATCTGATAAAGCAAAAAGCTAACGTTGTTAAAACCGTTATAGAATACCGCAACAAACACAACCTATCCCAGGCAGAACTGGCAGCACAGTTAGGTGTAACGCAACAGTATATTTCTAAAATCGAAGAAGGTGAATTTTCCAACCTGGAAACCGTAGAAAATTTACTCAATCATATTGGCTATCATTTAAAATTAGTAGTTGTGCGAATTCACGGCGGGTCTCACAAGGCACATCGTCCGGCATTAGCGTAACTGGATATATTTCATTTCTAAGAAGCTTACTGCCTCTATAAAAGGGGACAGACACCTTTTATTGACAAATTTTTTTTCTATATAAAATAACTGCATGCCAAGACAAGCCCGCATAGTTGTTCCAGATACACCTCACCATGTTACGCAGAGAGGTAATTACCAGCAAAAGGTATTTGACCATGAAAATCACTACAAACAGTATTGCGAGTGGGTGAATGATTGTGCTTTAGAGAGTGACTTAAAAATTCTTGCGTATTGTTTAATGGCCAATCATGTGCATTTTATAACAGTTCCCAAAAAAGAAATAGATTTAGCAAAAGTATTCAAAAATATCCACGCCAGGTATGCGCATTATATGAATAAACAAAGAGGAGTGAAAGGTCATTTATGGCAGGGAAGGTTTTATTCCTGCATATTAGGTGACACGCATTTATATCGCGCTATAAGATATATTGAGAATAATCCCGTGCGCGCTAAAATAGTAAAAGATGCCTGGGGATATAAATGGTCTAGCGCGTCCGATCATGTAGGGAATCGAGAAAAAGGGCCGATAAAACTCACTAATTATGGAATCACGGAGCTTAAAGAATGGCGTGATTATTTAAAAGAAAATGATTGTGACATAGTAGATGAAATTAGATTAAAAACAAATAGAGGGTTGGTGGTAGGAACAGATAAATTTGTCAAAGCCTTAGAGAAAACATTAAACCGGTCATTAAAGTATTTGCGTCAGGGGAGACCGGCGAAAGAGCGGTAGTTCAGCGGGCCACGCACGGTCTGTTGGGTAAGATAAAAAAGGTGTCTGTCCCCTTAAACTTTTTCACGATTGACACCACTAACCTTTTGTGATATTTTATTCCATTATCTATGAAAAAAAATATTAAAATTGGTATTATTGGCTGGGGAAATATGGGCAGCAGTTTAGGTTTGGCGCTGCAAGAAGAAAAAAAGTGGCAGATTTATTTTTATGATAAGGATAAAAAGAAAGGTAGGGGGGTAAAGTATTCTCATATTTGCAAGAACGCCAAAGAGTTAATTGAAAAAGTAGAAGTAGTAATTTTAGCAATAAAACCTCAGGATATTAGGGGATTTCTACAAGGAAACAGCGAGTACTTTAATGAATTTAAGCCGCTCCTGATTACTATTGCCGCCGGTATTTCTACAACATTCTTCCAAAAATACTTAAAAGACGCAAGGATGATAAGAGTTATGCCCAATTTGGCGATAGGCGTTAAACAATCAGTTTCTTTTCTCTGTAAGGGAAAATTTGCGAAAGACAGCGATTTAAAAATGACAAAGAAGATTTTCTCTTCAGTGGGAGAAGTCTTCCAAGTCAAAGAGAGCTTTCTAGATAAGGCTACCAGCATAACGGGCAGCGGCCCCGGTTATATTTACTATATTATGGAATGCGTATACAAATTAGCTTTAAAACTGGGGTTTGCTAAAGAAACAGCAAAAAGGATGGTAACGAGTACCTTTTTAGGGGCAGCTAAGCTGGCTAAACAAAGCAGAAAGGATTTTGAGGTTTTAGTTAAAGAAGTAGCTTCTTCAGGCGGGACAACAGAAGCAGCTTTAAACGTTTTTAAAGAAAAAAATATAGCTGAGATAATAGAGGAAGGTGTAGCGGCGGCATACAAAAAAGCAAAAGAGATTGCCGGTAGCTATCATTAGTCCAGCAGGCCCATGGCCTGTTGGGTAGTCAGTAAAATACACTCTATTGAAAAGTGCAAAGTGCAGATTGCAAAGTGAAAAATGAAGACAGCAAAATAACAAGGCTAAGAGAGATGAGTTTTGTGTGTGATTGTTTAATTTTAACTTTTGCAATTTACAATTTGCATTTTGCACTGAATATTCACTGGATATTTAAAAGAATTTAGTCCAACAGGCCCTGAGCCTGTTGAGTAGACGGTGTTCAGTGAATATTTACCATTAAGGAGAGGTTAAATTAAATGGAAAGATTAGGGATAATTGGCGGAAGCGGTCTTTATGAATTAGACGGTATCAAAGTCAAAGACGAAATTTCTCTGGATACTCCTTATGGCGAGCCCAGCGATAAATTCATTCTTGCCGAATTTGGAGAAAAAGAAATTATTTTCTTACCCCGGCATGGAAGGAGGCATACCATTAGCCCTTCAGGCATAAATTACCGCGCTAATATTTACGGGATGAAAAAGCTGGGAGTAAGCAGAATTATTTCTGTTACTGCCTGCGGGTCATTAAAGGAAGAGCTTAAACCATTAGATTTTGTTATTCCTACTCAATTTGTCGATAGAACCAACCAGGCAAGAAAATATACTTTTTTCGATGAAGGAGTTGTCGTTCATGTTGGGTTGGCCCATCCTGTTTGTGAAGATTTAGCAAAAGAACTCGCCAAAGGCGCGAGCAGAGCAGGAGCAAGTGTTCATTACGGAGGGACATATTTAAATATGGAAGGCCCTCAGTTTTCTACTTTGGCTGAATCAAATCTTTATCGAAGCTGGGGTATGGATATTATTGGTATGACTAATATGGCTGAAGCAAGGTTGGCCCGGGAAGCAGAAATTTGTTATGTAGCCTTAGCCGCGGTTACCGATTATGATTGTTGGCATGAAAGCGAAGAAACAGTAACTGTTGATATGATTTTAGATAATCTTAAAAAAAACGTGGAAAACGCAAAAAAAATATTAAAAGAGGCAATATTAAGTATTCCTGAGAAAAATTTGTGTTCTTGCAATGAAGCGTTAAAATACGCGATTGTTACTAATTCCAAGAATATCCCCCAACATATAAAAGAGAAATTGGATATAATAATTGGAAAATATATCAAATGAGTATTTTAGTCGTTGGTTCAGTTGCCCTTGATACGTTAAAATCTCCAACAGGGGAGTGTAAAGATGTTTTAGGCGGTTCAGCAACCTATTTTTCTGTAAGCGCGAGCTTTTTTACTTCGGTAAACCTGGTAGCGGTTGTAGGGAAAGATTTTCCTGTTAAATATACAAAACTCTTGGAAAGCAAAAAGGTTGACTTAAGAGGGCTTGAGTTTGCAGAAGGTAAAACTTTTAGGTGGGAAGGTGAATACGGGCGGGATTTTAATAATGCGAAGACTATATCAACCCATTTAAATGTATTCTCTAATTTTAATCCCCGGATACCGGAAGAATATAAGCAGAGTAAATATTTATTTCTGGCAAACATCGACCCTGAGCTTCAAGAGAACGTTTTAAATCAGGTAACTAAACCTTCCGTGGTTGCTTGTGATACAATGAATTTTTGGATACAGAATAAACGTAAATACTTATTACGGCTCTTAAAGAGAATAGATATTTTTTTCTTAAATGAGCAAGAAGCAAAAGAACTTAGCGGCGAGAGCAATCTTATAAAAGCAGCCAAGGCAATAATTAAATGCGGGCCTAAAAAGATAATTATAAAAAGAGGCGAACACGGAGCCGTATTATTCTCAAAAAACTCCATTTTTTATACGCCGGCATTTTTACTTGAAGAAGTTTTCGATCCTACAGGAGCAGGAGATACGTTTGCCGGTGGAGTTATGGGATATTTGGCGAAAGCAAACGCAGCTACTGAAGTAATTTTACGGAAAGCTATCGTTTATGGAAGCGTAATGGCGGCATTCGCCGTAGAAGATTTCAGCTTACGGCGCTTAATCGCGATTCGCCAAGCTGATATCGCTAAAAGAGTTAAAAAATATAAGAAATCTACCTGTTATGGATTATAAAAGCACTTTAAATTTGCCCCGGACGAATTTTTCCATGAAGGCTAACTTGCCGAACTTAGAGCCGAAAATTCTTCTTCTCTGGCAGGATTTAAAAATTTATCACCGATTAAGAGAAGAAAGGAAAGGCAGGAAAAAATTTATTCTTCATGACGGGCCTCCTTATGCTAACGGTTCAATCCATATCGGCCATGCTTTAAATAAAATACTTAAAGATATAATTTTAAAGTATAAAATTATGCAGGGGTTTGATTGCCCTTTTATCGTTGGCTGGGATTGCCACGGCCTTCCAGTAGAGCACCAACTTTTTAAAGAGCTGAATTTAACCATGCATGATGTAGATATCGTTGACTTTCGAAAGAAAGCAAAAGATTTTGCCTTAAAATTTGTGGAATTACAAAAGCAAGATTTTAAACGTTTAGGGATATTCAGCGATTGGGATAATCCATATTTTACTCTTAATCCGGAATACGAGTCTAAGGTAATTGAGCTACTTGAGTATTTAGTAGGGGAAGGCTTCATCCATCGGGCAAAATTGCCGGTTAATTGGTGCGGTCGGTGTGAAACAGCCCTGGCAGAAGCAGAAGTGGAATATTTAAATAAAGAATCTGATTCCATCTATCTTCTATTTAAAGCAATAGACCCTAAAAAATTATTGGAGAATTCGCGGGACACCGCGTTGGAGGAAATTTATTTTCTGGTATGGACGACTACCCCCTGGACGCTTATCTCTAATGTAGCTGTGGCAGTTCATCCTCAATTTGATTACTGTTTGGTTGAATTTAACGATAAGACCCCTCCTTCAAAGGTATCAGGATGGTCTACTTGTGCCCGTGAGGGTATCCCCATGGATAAATTAATCGTATTGGCAAAAGACCTAATCCCTCAGGTAGAAGAAAAAATCGGGGTAAAATTCCGCGTTGTTGATTCATTTAAAGGCGTCAAATTAGAACATTTAAAGCTGCAACATCCATTTTTCCAAAGAAGCTCGCCGGTTGTGTTGGCAGATTTTATATCTCCGGATGAAGGTTCAGGCTGTGTGCACATTGCTCCCGGGCATGGAGAGGAAGATTTCTCTCTTGTTAAAAAATACGCTCTCTCTGTTTTAATGACTTTAAATGATAAAGGGATATTTGACGGCCCGCCTGAATTTAAAGGAAGCGGAATTAGAGAGGCTAATGATAAGGTTTTACAGAAGTTAAAAGAAAACGGGTTTATCTTAAAACATGAAAAAATAATTCATTCTTATCCTCATTGCTGGCGATGCAAAAATCCTATAATTTTCAGGGCAACTTCTCAGTGGTTTTTGGATGTTGACCATAAAAATTTAAGAAATAAGTTATTAGAAGAAATAAAAGGTGTAAAATGGGTACCGAAAGCAGGCTTTGAAAGAATGAAGGCGATGCTTATTAGCCGGCCTGATTGGTGCCTTTCCCGCCAGCGCTATTGGGGAATACCTATCCCGGCAGTAAAATGTAAGGCTTGCGGGGAAATAATCTTGGATCGCGAAATTCTCGCTGCCGCGGGAAGAATTTTTAAAAAGAACGGCTCAGACTCCTGGTTTAGCCTTGATTTGGCGGAATTTCTTCCTTCTAAATTTTCTTGTCATCATTGCGGCCAAACAGAGTTTTTAAAGGAATTTGATATTCTTGATGTTTGGTTTGAGTCAGGAGCTAGTTTCTATGCTGTGGTTAAAAACCATTCTTCCCTTGAGTTTCCCGCGGATATGTATTTAGAAGGAAGCGATCAGCACAGGGGTTGGTTTCAAGTATCCTTGATTCCTTCTGTAGCAAAAGAAAAAATTTCTCCATTTAAAGCAGTCTTAACCCATGGGTTTGTTGTTGACGCCGATAACAAAAAGATGTCAAAATCTTCAGGGAATGTAATAGCTCCTCAGAGTATTATCAAAGAGCATGGGGCCGAAATCCTGCGTCTATGGGCGGCATATAATGACGTAAGCGTCGATGTTAAAATTTCTAAGAATATTATCCGTCAGCTTGTGGATATATACCGAAAAATAAGAAACACTATTAGATTCATTCTTGGCAATCTTTATGATTTTGATTACACAAAATGCTCTCTAGAGGCCAAAAGTCTTGTGGAAGTAGATAGGTTTATGCTTTCTAAAACAATGCTTTTTTACAAAGAAGTTATTTCTCATTATGAAAACTTTAGTTTTTATAAGGCCGTTGGTGAAATCTTTAATTTTTGTAATCAGCTCTTAAGTTCTTTTTATCTTGACATTTTAAAAGACCGGTTATATACTTTTTCTCCTGATTCACAGGATAGGCGTTCGGCACAATTTGTTCTCTATCACATTTTAAAAATTCTCAACAAATTAATCGCTCCCGTTCTTTCTTTTACCGCTGAAGAAGTACATTCCTGCCGCGGGGAATTTAAGGGTGAGGATGAGTCGATTTTTGTTTCTACTTTTGATAAGGATTGCGATCCCCAATGGTTAGATGAAAAACTTAACCGGCGATGGGAAAAAATTCTTTGCCTGCGCGATAAAGTTTTAAAAGAAATCGAAAAAGAAAGAGAAAAGGGTATTATCGCGAGTTCTCAGGAAGCAGAAGTACTCCTAAAGTTTGAAGGCGAAGACTATAGTTTTTATAGCAGTTACGAGTATAATCTAAATGAAATTTTTATTGTTTCCCGGGTAACAATTGAGAAAGGAGATTTTCAAATAAAAATAGAGAAGGCAAAAGGTGAAAAATGTTTGCGTTGTTGGAATTATAGAGAAGATGTGGGTAGAAACAGTAAATTCCCTCAAACTTGTGATAGGTGTGTTAAAGTGTTAGAGCAAAGAAACAAGCAGGAGTAAAAATATGAAAAAACGGTTTAAGAAAACAGAGTTGGATGTTTACAAGGAGCAGTTGTTTAATCTCAAGGATGACGTTTCAAACCAGATAAAAGATACATCCCAGGAAACATTAATGAAATCACCGAAAGATATTTCAGGAGACATCTCAGGGCACACTCTTCATATAGCGGACGTGGCTACTGATAGCTATGAGAGGGATTTTAATTTAGGATTGGTTTCTGCTGAAAGGGAAACTCTTCTGGAAATTGAGGAAGCATTAGAGAGAGTGGAAGACAAAATCTACGGGAATTGCCAGATGTGTAAAAAACCTATCGCGAAAATTCGTCTTAAGGCCATTCCCTATGCTAAATACTGCAAGAAATGCCAAGAAGAAACAGAAAAGCAAACGCGGCATATCTAGGCGGAATTATATGGATAATTGCCGCTGGAATTTTTTTCTTTGATCTTTTCATCAAAAGTTATCTACGTAACAATTTTTCCTTCCAGTCAATCCACCTCATAAAAAATATTCTTCATATTACGGTTGTGTTTAATAGAGGCGCTGCTTTTGGTATTTTGCAGGGTAAAGGGACATTTTTAGTTTATATTGGCTTAATTTTTATTTTAGTTTTTCTTGTTTTTATAAAAAAGCAGAGCCAAAAAAACTTAAGTTTCCTGATTCCTTGTGGGTTGATTTTAGGAGGGGCAATTTCTAATCTCTATGATAGGATTTTTTTTGGTTTCGTTGTAGATTACATAGATATAAGGATATGGCCGGTTTTTAATCTTTCTGATTCCTGTATTACCATAGGAGCTGGCCTCTTGTTTCTAAGTTCATTCAAGAAAAATGGAAAAAACGCTGATTGTTCCAAGAGAATCTTGCGGTGAACGATTGGATGGATTTTTGAGTAAAAATTTATCCTTTGTTTCCCGCGCAAAAATCTATACTTTAATCAAAAATGGAAACATTCTCATCAATGGAAGTATCAAAAAGCCTAGTTTTCATTTAAAAGGAAAAGAAGAAGTTAGCATAAAGGCAGAGGAAGAAACGTCTGAACTAAGGCCTTATGAATTTCCGCTTAAGATTACTTATGAAGATAACGATATAATCGTTATAGATAAGCCAAGTGGCTTGATTACGCATCCGCCAACGAAAGATTTTTGTAAAACGCTGGTGAATGCTCTCATATATCTAAAAAAAGAATTATCCACGCTAAGCCCTCAGCGGCCTGGAGTAGTACATCGCTTAGATAAAGAAACCAGCGGAGTGATGATTTTGGCGAAAAACAATCACAGCCATGTTGAATTAACAAAGCAATTTAAAGAAAGAAAGGTTAAAAAAGAATACCGTGCTGTGGTTTGGGGTAAATTAAATAAAGAACACCTGCGTATTAACTTACCTTTAGCCAGAGACGTGAAAAACCGTCTTAGAATGAAGATAAGTTTTGTTAAGTCAAAAACTGCTTTAACTGAGATTATGGTTCTTGAGAGATTTGAAGATTCAACTTATCTTTCTATAGGCCTTCACACAGGAAGAACGCATCAAATAAGGGTCCATCTTAAATTTTTAGGGTATCCTATTATAGGCGACAAAAAATATGGGATAAAAGATATTTACCCTGAATTAATGCTGCATGCTCATAAATTAGGAATTTATCATCCAGGGAAAGGTAATTTTATGGAATTTGTATCCCCATTGCCTTTACGATTTACAGAATTCGTTAGAAATTATCCCTCGCGCCTAAATATCTGAAAAATCTCTTGCGACATTTTTCAGAAGCGCTTCGGGATCAATTCGACCATGCAATTTATGTTCGCTTACACTTCATAAATTGCGGTCTCATTGAGGAGAAAAGATGTATAAAATAAGACCTTTAAATAAGGTAAAAAGGCAAATAGTCGTACCTGCCGATAAATCTATATCTCATCGCGCGGCAATCATTTCTTCTATATCAAAGGGAAAAACTCATATAAAACCGTACTTGGTAAGTGAGGATACTCAAGCCACTTTGGATTGCCTCAAAATTTGCGGAGTAAGAGTAAATCTGAACAAAGAAGGCTTACTTACGGTAGAAGGAGTTGGTTTGTATCTTTCCCGAAAAAAAAGAGTAACTCTTTCTGCCGGTGAGTCAGGAACGACTTTAAGAATTTTAAGCGGCCTCCTTTGCGCCCAAAAATTCTCTACCCGTTTTAATAGTGCGAACTCTTTAGAAAAACGGCCAATGGGGAGAATAACCGTTCCCTTAAAGTTAATGGGGGCGGACATTAAAGGTAAATGCGTAAAATCCGAAGAGTACCCTCCTCTCAAAATAAATCCCGCAAAATTAAAAGGCATACGATATAGATTGCCTATCCCCAGCGCGCAAGTTAAATCAGCTCTGCTTTTAGCCTCTCTTTACGCCAAAGGAGAAACTCAAATTATTGAGCCGGCTGCTTCCCGCGATCATACAGAAAGAATGCTTTCTTTATTTAAAGCAAAATTGAAAAGACAGGGTAAATCAATTATTTCTTCAAGGGTTAAAATGCTTATCAGCCCGAATGAACTTTTTATCCCTTCTGATTTTTCTTCTGCTTCTTTTTTTATCGTCCTGGGATTGATTTTAAAGAACTCTGAGATTCTAATAAAGAATGTTAATATAAACCCTACCCGCTGCGGCTTACTGAGAGTTTTAATTCGAATGGGAGCGAAAATAGAGATAATCAACAAAAAGGATTATTATGAGCCCTACACCGATATCCTGGTAAAATCTTCTTCACTTAGGGCAACAGAAGTAGAAAAGAAAGAAATACCTTCGATGATTGATGAAATACCTATTCTGGCTGTAGCGGCAAGTTTTGCTAAAGGAAAAACCCGGCTTAAGGGAGTAGGGGAGCTTAAAGTTAAAGAGACTGACCGCATAAATTCCCTAAGATATAATTTAACCAAAGTAGGGGTAGAAATTTGCGCTTACAAGTATAAAAAGCAGGGGAGAGAGGATTGGGCTTTAGAAATTAAAGGCAACCCTTGTTTTTACAAAAAAGGAAGAGTTGAATTTAGAAGTTTTTCCGATCACCGTACGGCAATGAGTTTAATTATTTTGGCAGCGGCAGGAGAAAGAGAAAGTAAGATTGATGAGATTCAATGTATCAATAAATCTTTCCCTGAATTTATCCCCCTGATAGAATCTCTTTAACCCAAAAAATGCATGCTTTACACACTTCGTAGGCTTCACAAGCATTTTTTGACATACCCCACCGTTTTCCAAAGTTTCCATGCCTTCGGCAAGAAATTTTGGTGGCGGCCCTTTGGGCAAAAAATGCATGTTCCACAAGCATTTTTTGGGTTAAAAAAAAGAGGGGGCTCTTCGCCCCCTGAAGTTGGTTTACACCATAACTCCTGATTTATTCAAATATAACATAAGAAAAAGTATTTTTTCAAGTGAAAATAAGGGGTTTTGTAAAAGCGCTTTCAAGGTAGATTTTTTAAAAAATAAATGGTATAATCTAAATGAAGCTTAGACTTATGGAGCGGATGCTGTTAAGCGAACATAAGTTGGAAGTCTAAATTCGAATTTAGACATTGTCCCTTGCGCCTAAATATCTGAAAAATCTCTTGCGACATTTTTCAGAAGCGCTTCGGGATCCCTGCCTGCCGGCAGGCAGGAATTCGCGCAGTCACTTATGTTCCATAAGTGACTGCGCTCATTGAGGAGGTCAAAAATGAGAAAGAATTTTACTCTTATTGAAATAGTAATTGTGGTAATAATCCTGGCGATTTTGGTTTCCGCGGCTATACCCATTTATCACAATGCCGTAGAAAGCGCTAAGGAAAGGGTGTGTGTGGTTAACCAACAGGCTCTTTTGGGAGCAGTAGAAATTTATGCCTTAGAGAATGACGAATTACCCGCCGATATATCTAAATTAAGAAAAGAACACATAGAAAAAGCCTGGGCGAAAGTTTCAAAACAAGGCGGCTGGAAGCTAAAACTCGCTTATTTTATAGTTGATTTGGATAAGCAAGGACTGGCTTATGCAGCATGGGTAGAGAAGTATCTGGGTGACGTAAAACATTTTCGCTGTCCCAAGGCGACAGGAGCCCATTCTTACGGGCTTAATCAAAACTTGATAAATATGTCCTATGAAGATTATAAAAACTTACCCGATGATACGATAATAATCGCCGATGCCGGCGGCGCTATTTTTAACCCTGATCCCACTCAGCCAAATACTTATTCTTTTAGACATGAAAAATACAAAATTGGCCAGCTACAACCAGAAAAACGTGCTTTAGGAATAAGGAAAAAGAATGTGATTATGACTGTGAATGAGACAGGAAATGTTGAACCTCTCAATTATGGCCAGTGCAAAAAAACGTGTGAGGAAGCCTGTGAGGCGGAAGAGATAGAGCCCAAGCCTTCTGACTGCGAAGATTATTGTGAAAACTCTTATTGTGAACACCCTTAAACTTTGTGCCTTTGTAACTTTGTGTCTTGAGAATAATGTTTATTGAGTACTTATTTAGACCTTAATATCTGGTGCAGAGAAAAAAATATTTAGTCTTTATAATTTTAGGGGTTATCTCTTTTGTCTTCTTTTTTTCTCCTTTTACCCCACACATTTCTCTCAAAATAGATGATTGTGCCGGTGTAATTTTCTATTATCTTAATAGGAGAAAAATTGACCCCAAAGAAATAGTCGTTGTTAATATAGATGACCAAACTCTTAGAAAAATAAAGAGTAAATGGCCGTTTAAACGTTCGCTGTATGCTAAGGCATTAAATATTCTTAATAAAGAAAAAGCAAGAACTGTCGGCTTTGATATTGTTTTTAGGGGCAAGGGTGATTTAGAGGGTGATAAAAAGTTTGCTGCCGCGCTTAAAAATTTTAACGGCAAGGCTATTTTGGCCTATTTTTTAGATAATCAAGGAAATCCGCTCTATCCCCAGGAAATCTTTAAGCAAAATTCTATAACCGGATTTATTAATACTCCTGCCGATCCCGACGGGGTTATAAGAAAATCAGCCGGCTATATTAAGCATAAAAACGGGGATGATTTTTCCTGGGCAATAAAAACCGCTGCTTCTTTTTATGGGACTAAACCGCAAAGAGATAAGAATATCCTCCTTGTTAATGATAAAAAAATCCTCCTAAATAAAGCTATTGTCACATCGGACAACAGAATTGCAGCCAGCCGGGGAGAATTTAACATAAATTACCTGCTTAAGCCGAAGGATTTTAAGAATATATCCTTTTGTAAGTTAATTAGCGGCGATTTTCCTAAAAAATTATTCCAGAATAAGGTAGTCTTAATCGGCTCGACAGCAAAAATAATTCATGATACCCACTCTACACCTTTAGGAAAGATGCCCGGAGTTTTTATCCATGCCAATGCGATTGTAAATATCTTAAACGGTAAGCTTTTAAAATCACTGCCTATATTTATTTCTGTAATCCTTTTATTTCTTTCTTTAATCCTCACCGGTTATCTGTTATTTTCTTTTTCGTTTTTAAGGGGGATATTTCTTTCTTTGGGAATTATTCTTTTACTTTTCTGGCTGAATATCCTGTTAAAATTTTTCAACTGGCAGTTTTCCTCAGGGAAAGTCATAGTTCCTATCTTAAGTTATTTAGTCATATGCAACTCTTACGCCTATATGAATTTTCTCAACTCTCTGTTTAAAATAAAAAACAAGACGCCGCTTGATCCTTTAACTAACATATTTAATCTAAGATATTTTTATCAAAGATTTGATTTAAGCTTAAGAAGCATTTCTTTTGGAGAAAAATATTTAGTAGTAGTACTTTTAGAAGGGTTTGAGTTTTTCTCTAAAGAAGCAGACTTTGCGGCGATAAAAAATACCTGGGGAGAAATTTCTTCTTCCCTCTTTAGGCATTCCCGGTTTTGGGCAAGATACTCCCAAGAGGTAATTGTTGGAGCTGGATTTAAGAAAGATGAGGGGCAAATGCTAAAGAAAAGATTAGATACATTCTTTTCTAAAGAACAAGTAAAAGTTTCGGTGAGGATAGGACTCCTAAAGCTATGGCCAACTGTTAATATCCAGGATGGCTTACCTTTTTTAATCGAGTATTTAGAAAAAACTTCATCGGGTGTAGTTTTATTTGCCAAAGACATAATTCCTCCTCAAGCCCATAAAAAACATACCAGAGAAGATTTGTTTTCTTCTCTTTATTTAGATACCGAAGAGAGGAATATAGAACTCTTAAGCCTCATTGGGAAACTAAAAAGTGAACAAGGTAAGGCCAAAGAAATTTATTTTCAGATGATTTCTTCTTTGGTCGTTGCTTTAGAATCTAAAGACCCTTACACTGAAGGGCATTCTCAAAGAGTATGTAAATATTCTCTTATGCTGGCAGACAGGATGAAATTAGACGAAGAGGAAAAGAAAAAAATAGAGGAGGCAGCACTTTTGCATGATTTAGGCAAAATAGGCATATCCGACGCGATTTTACATAAAAAAGGACGGTTAACCGACGAAGAATTTTCTGCTATAAAACAACATGGGGTTATAGGCGCGAAAATATTAGAACCAATAAAAGAGTTTAAGAGTATTATCCCTTACATTCTTCATCATCATGAAAGATATGACGGCACAGGTTATCCTCATGGCTTAGGGGGGGAGGTAATTCCTCTTGGAGCACGGATTATTGCCGTTTCCGATACCTTTGACGCGATGACTACAGGAAGAAGCTACAAGAAAGCTTTCCCCATGGAGGACGCAGTTCGAGAGATAAAAAGAGTAAAATGCACGCAACTAGACCCTCATTTAGCAGAAGAATTCATAGAAGTATTAAAGGAAATGCGCCTTATGCCCCAAGGAGAGAATAATAGGGATAAAGGTTAAAGGATAAAGGGAGAAGTGAAGAATAGAGATAATAAGGATAATTGAGAAGGATAGAGATAATGGAAATGATTGAGAAGATTAAGAAATTAAAAAAAGAAAGGAATGCGGTTATTTTAGTACATAACTATCAACTTCCTGAAATTCAGGAATTAGCGGATTTTACGGGCGATTCATTAGGATTAAGCATAGAGGCTTCTAAAACAAAAGCAGAGGTTATTGTTTTTTGCGGGGTTTACTTTATGGCTGAGACAGCAAAAATCCTCTCACCGCAAAAAACTGTTTTAATCCCCGATAGAGATGCCGGCTGCCCTATGGCAGATATGATTACAGCTAAGCAGCTTTGCTCTTTAAAAGAAAAACATCCCCAGGCAAAGGTTCTTTGCTATGTTAACACACCCGCGGATGTAAAGGCAGAAAGCGACCTATGCTGCACATCAGCCAACGCGGTTAAAATGGTAAAGGAGGCTTTAGCGGGGGAGAAGGAGGTAATTTTTGTTCCTGATAAATATCTTGCTGATTATGTCTCTACGCAAACCAACCGTAATTTTATTACCTGGGATGGTTATTGCCCGTCGCATGTTAAAATTTTGCCCCAGGATATTCGAAAACAAAAAGAGCTTTATCCTCATGCTTTGACTCTAGCGCATCCGGAATGCACTAGAGATGTGATAAAATTAGCCGATAAAGTCCTTTCTACAGAAGGAATGTGCAGGTATGTTAAAGAAACAAATAGCCAAGAGTTTATCATCGGCACAGAACCGGGGATAATCTATAGGTTAAAAAAAGAAAATCCTTATAAGATATTTTATCCTGCTTCCGAATTAGCCGTTTGCCCTAATATGAAACTTACCACGCAAGAAAAGGTTTTGTGGTGTCTGGAAGATTTAAAATATGAGATCAAAATTCCAGAACAGACAATTTTGCGGGCAAAAAAAAGTATCCAGAAAATGTTAAGGCTTCACAACTAACTATACTATTTCCAAATGGCTATTATTCCTAAGATAAAATGTTTGGCTTTTGATTTGGGAAGGGTTCTTTTTGATTTTGACTACAATATTGCCTTAGATAAAATAAAAAATAAGGCCATAATTCCTCAAGATAAGGTAATAGAGGAGTTATTTTATCGTGATTTTGCCGCGGATTTCGAGAGAGGATTAATTACTGATTACGACTTCTATTTAAAATTTAAAAAGGCGTTTTCGCCTTCTTTAGGCTATTCAGAATTCATCGATGCCTGGTGTGATATTTTCTCCCCTAAAGAAGAAGTTATTGATTTAGTCAGACGGCTAAAAGCAGCCTATCCCGTGTATCTTATTTCTAATATCAATGAACTTCATTTTGATTACCTTAAAAGCAAGTATTCGTCCGTTTTTTCTCTCTTTGACGGTTTAATTCTTTCTTATAAGGTAAAATCAATAAAGCCGGAAAATGGTATCTATGAAGAGCTAAAAAAAGTTTCCGGGGAGAATTATGAAAATATAGTTTATATAGATGACCGCGAAGATTTAATCTCCCAAGCGCGTAACTTAAACTTACAGTGTATAAAGTTTACCGGTTCAGAAAAGCTTATCGTTGAGTTAAACCTTTTTAATGTAGCCATTCCCAAAACCAAAGAAACCAGCCAATAACCCCCAAAATTTCTCTAAACTGAGGCAATAGAAGAAGGTTTTCTAAAAGCAAAGAAGGAATCCCACTATCCTTCTTACTTCCTATAATATATCTTATGTAAACTTTCAAAGATAGTTAAATCTACCTTAATTCCTTGCCAGTAAAGAAGTTATGCACATAATAGAAAACCTTGTGAATTCACACAACAATACTTACTTATCTTACGGTTTTTAGCTATTTGTTATAAATTTTGCGGCTTGCAATACAATTCAACTTTTGAAAGGGCTTTTTTGGTTGGTTACCGTGGCGCTTTTGCATACTACCCAACAGGGTGCCCTGTTGGGCTATCACCAGCGCTTGATTTCGATGATTAAGGGATGATTACGGCGATTAAAAGGGGTTGTTAGGAAGAAAACTTTTCTCATTTTCGTTTACGGACAATAGGTTTTTATCCACTTTTGAATTTTAGGGTCTTCTGGATTATGTGAGAAATGTTTCTTAGCTGCAAGCTTTTTAAATTCTTCATAAGGATCCTTTTTGCTGCCGGCTTTTCGTAAATGTTTCTCATCATTTAAATACAAATAAAGAATAATTGGCGGTTGGTTAGAGAAACAAAAAAATAATCTGTAACGTTGCAAGCCTTGTTTATATCGGCGGTATTTTTTAAGTTCATCTTTTAAGCGATACTCTGGACGATCGGGGTTTTCTGGAATGATTTCCTGGTCAGCTTTGCGAATACGTACTGCTAGTTTTACTATCCCATGCTGCTTAAACTCATCGGGATTGAGTTTTTTATATAACTCTTTTACTTGTTCTTTTAATTTAGCTATGCGCTGATAGTAAAACTCGTGGTATCTTAAAAGATATTTATTCTTCATTAGCTTCAACGTTTTTTAGAAGTTCATCCCATTCCTTATCCCACACTTCTTTTACATCATGTAGTCTTTGGGGATGTTTCATTGCATCAACTGCTAAAGCCTGAATAAACTTTTCAAATAAAGGTTCTGCTTCGATATTATCTAACTCTGTCTTAGGGCGGATTTTTATTCCTTTGGAAGTGCTTTCTAAAATAACCTCTGTGACGCCGGCATGTTTAACAAAATCCATAGGAATATCTACAGCATAGCTACCGCCATGTTTAAATAGCTTTTTTATACTTGTGCTCATAATCTAACCTCCTAATTAAAGTATATACTAAAATATATACTTTGTCAAGGGCAAAATAAAATAAATTTTTTAGATTACTTCCAAACGTCGCTTGAAATGTGAAGTTAAACGTAGGCAGAAATTTGTAAATATTCACTGAACACCGTCCAAATTCTTTTGAATATCCAGTGAATATTCAGTGCAAATTGCAAATTGTAAATTGTAAAAGTTAGAATTAAACACTTGCACACAAAACTCATATCTCTTACCTTTGCATTTTTCACTT
>JAHJHM010000029.1 GCA_018823915.1 Candidatus Omnitrophota bacterium | reverse complement strand
GTATTATTGCAAAGTCAGTAATTACGGCAAAAAAAAATAAGTAATTTTAACTTGCTTGTGCCCGTTAGGGTATGCAATTTGCATTTTGCATTTTGCACTGAATATTCAGAAAAATTTAGACGTGGTTCACTGAATATTTACGTCCCCCGGCTCGCTTGATACAGTTGAGGTTTCCTAGGAAACCTCAACTGGCTCGCACGGGGATAATCGATATGCAGAAATCCCCTGTCTAAAGCCCGGGGATTTCTGCATATCGATTAAATAGCCCCTATAGCTCAAATGGACAGAGCACGGCCCTCCTAAGGCTGGGATCCCCGTTCGAATCGGGGTGGGGGCAAAGTTTAGCTGTAGAAGGCAAGGTTATCGTGTGAGAAATTACGAAAGTTGGGCATTAGGAATATCTATTTTGGTTCATGCTTGTATCCTAACAGGGCTTCCAAATATTTGCGAAAGAAAAATCCGCTTAAAAGAAAAAAAGGAAGTTAAGGAGATAAGAATCGTTACTCAAAAAATAGAAAAAATAGTTGAGAGTAAAAGTAAGGATTTTAGCAATTTGGCTTCCCCTCATCCTTATATAGAAAATCTTATTATGAAAAAAATAATATCAGAAAATAAAAAAACTCTATCTTTAAACAAGCCGCAAATCGTAGAAAAAAATATAAAAGAGATAATTTTATATGAGGTGCCAGAAGATAAAAATTTGAAAAAAATTCCTGCCTACATGGACTATTATCGGCTAATAAGAAAAAGGATTAAGGATAATGCTTATCGCTACTATGACAGTAAAAATTGGGGTGAAGTTTCTCTAAGCTTTACCGTCCTTGCCGACGGCAGCTTAGAAAATCTCCGATTGAACGAAGAGCATTTATCCGGCTCGGGATTAGGGGAAATCGCCTTAAGAAGCGTAAAAGACGCCGCGCCTTTTCCTGCTTTTTTTAAGGAATTGAAGGATTACGCCCGCCTTCAATTTAACATCTCTATACATTTTAAAAATAACTAGAATTAGTTTATGGTTTATGGTTGATAGTTTACAGCCAACTCTCACTATGTGAATAAGATGATAAGAAAACCGGTAGTAAACGGACAGTTTTATCCTAACGAGAGGCACGATTTAGAGAAAACCATAAAAAGCCTCACTCAGGATGAGTCTTCTAAGGTTAACGCTAAAGGAATAATTTTACCCCATGCCGGCTATTTTTACTCAGGAGGAGTGGCAGTAGCAACAGTAGGAGGAGTACTTCCCCGAAAAAGAATAATTATTCTAGGGCCAAATCATACCGCCTGCGACTGCGGCTTTAGTCTTTGGGCGAAGGGTGAGTGGGAAATTCCTTTTGGAAAAATCGGTATTGATGAAGATTTAGCGGAGAAAATTTTGAAAGAAGGAGATTGGATAAAAGAGGATTACCTGACACATAAACTTGAGCATTCCCTGGAGGTAGAACTTCCAATCTTGAATTATTTTTTTGGTGAATTTAAGTTTGTCCCCATAATTTGCCCGGTATCCAGTTTGAATATTTATCAAGAGGTTGCCTCTCAACTTTTTAAGGCAGTAAAAAAGATAAACGAAGATGTTCTTCTCATCGCTTCTACAGACATGACCCACTATGAGCCGGATCAGGCAGTTCGCAAAAAAGATAGGCAAGCGATAGAGAGCATTATTAATTTTGATGAGGAAGAGTTAATAGCAAAAGTGTGTGAAGAAAAAATAACTATGTGCGGAGTTGCTCCTGTGGCAATTCTCATTTCTTGTATGAAAAAGCTAGGGGCAAAAAAAGCACAGGTAAGACTCTATCAAACGAGCGCGGATGCAACTGGCGATTGTAGTTCTGTGGTAGGTTATGTGGGAATAATTATAAAATGAAGTCGAATCGCAAAGTTTATTAACGTTCATTGGAAAAATATGAACCTAGTTATTGTCCCTCGCGCCTGAATATCTGAAAAATCTCTTGCGACATTTTTCAGAAGCGCTTCGGGATCAATTCGCGCAGCCACTTATGTTCCATAAGTGACGCGCTCATTGAGGAGATAAAATGAACGAAGAAATTAGAAAAAAAACGGATGAGGATTGGAAAACCCAGGTAGACAAGGAAAAAAGTGAAACTGAAGAAGCGAAAGAAATTTATCATCAGCCCACTTTTACCATATTTTTATCTTCCTTAAGTATGCAGGCAATGATTGCTATGGGAAAATTGGAGAATCCTTTAACTAACAAAGCAGAAACTAATTATGACCAGGCGCGTTTTCTCATTGATACTTTGGAAATAATCAAAGAAAAAACAAAGGGCAATTTAACGCCGGAAGAAGAAAAACTACTTGGAGACTCTTTGTTTAATTTACGAATGATATATATCCAGGAAAAAGAGGAAAAAAAATGATTAATGAAGAACTATTAAAAATTTTAGCTTGTCCCTCATGTAAGGAAGATGTGATTTTAAAAAATGATAAAATCGTTTGCACAAAATGCGGTAGACGTTATCCTATAAAGGATGATATACCTATCATGTTAGTTGATGAGGCAGAGTCAAATGAAACCGAAAAATAAGAAAAATAAAATTTTAATAATCCATGGGCCCAATTTACACCTTTTAGGAGTTAGGGAACCGCATATTTACGGGAAGTTTACCCTTTGTGATTTAAATAAAGAATTAAAAGAGAAGGTAAAAAAAAATAATCTTGCTGTAAAAATTATCCAATCCAACTCAGAAGGTGAGATTGTAGAGGAAATTACCAATACAAATTATGAATTTTTAATTATTAACCCTGCCGCCTATACTCATACTTCTGTTGCTATAAGAGACGCGCTCTTGGGAATAAAAAGGCCTGCCATAGAGGTCCATCTTTCTAATATCTATAAACGGGAAGAATTTCGCAAAAAATCTTTGATTTCTGATGTGGTACTAGGCGTTATTACCGGTTTAGGTAAACACAGTTACCTTCTTGCCATAGAGGCTGCTATTTGCTTTCTTAATTCAACCCCGCGCAGATAGTGAATAGTCGTTAGTATTCAGACTAATGACTAAATACTAGTTATGGAACAAAGAATTGAAAAGTGCGTTAAAAAAATAAAAGCTGAAGCCCTTGATGCTCTCCTTGTATCAAACTCTGTTAACATTACTTATCTTACCGGGTTTCGAAAGGCTGAAGGATATCTTTTACTTACCTCAAGGCAAGAACTATTTTATTTTACTAATTTTTTATACCAGGAAGAGGCAAGGAAAATTGGCGGATGGAAAGTTATCGTAAGCAATGGCACTAACATATTTAAGCTTCTTTCGCAAACGATTAAGCGGGAGCATTTGCGAAAAATTGGCTTTGAGGCAAAGGAACTTCCCTTTTTAGAATATAGAAAAATAAAGGATGATTTGGGAGCAAGAGTGGATTTCTTAGCAACTATAGATTTAATGGCAAATTTGCGGGCAGTAAAAACTAAATATGAGATTTCTCTGATAAAGAAATCCGTAAAAATAAGCGGGCAGGCTTTTGAATTTATAAGAGAAATTTACTCCGAAACAATGAGTGAGAAAGATATAAGCATTGAAGTAGAGAAATTCCTCAAGTTAAAAGGAGATAGCGAGCTTGCTTTTCCACCTATTGTAGCAACGGGCGAATCAACTGCTTTCCCTCATCATTTTCCCGGGGAGAAAAAAATAAATGGAAATTTTTTTCTAATTGACTTAGGCTCAAAATATTGTGGATACTGTTCTGACTTGACAAGAGTATTTTCTGGGAGTAAAATGCCTTCACTTTTTAAAAAAATATATGATATTGTTCGGTCAGCGCAAGATTTGGCCATAAAAAAAATAAAAGAGGGGATAAAAGCTAAAGAGATAGACAGGCAAGCCCGGGCGTTTATTGAGAAAAAAGGATGGGGTAAATATTTCGGCCATGGTTTAGGCCACGGAGTAGGGTTGTCTGTCCACGAACCTCCATATCTTAACCATAAAAACGATGAAGTCTTAAAAGAAGGAATGGTTTTAACAATAGAACCAGCCATCTACATTAAAGGAAAATTTGGGATTAGGCTGGAAGATATGGTTTTAGTAAAAAAAGAAAGGAGTGAAGTTTTAAGTGGGAATGTCCATCGGTAACATAAAGCCTTCCGCCGTAATTAGTTATAATAACGAACTTTATACGGTTGTAGGATGTCAACACGTAAAGTTAGGCCGGGGGTCTGCTTTTTGCCGGGCGAAGCTGAGGAGTTTAAAAACTTCCCGTGTTCTCGAGTTTACTCTGCGTGATTCCGATAATATCAAAGAGATATTCATTGAAGCAAGGGAGCTTCAATATAGCTATAGCGATGCAGGTGTTTGCCACTTTTTAGATTCCCAAACTTATGAAGATTTTACCTTAGATGAGTCCGCTATTAAAGATGTGCTTGTTTGGCTTACAGATAATTTAAAACTTACCGGGTTTTTTTACAATAATCAACTAATAAACTTAGAATTACCCTCCTCATTAAAATTAAAAATAATAGAAACCGATCCCGGGTTTAGAGGAAATACAGTAAGAACAGGCACCAAGCCGGCAAAATTGGAAACAGGCTTGATAGTTTCTGTCCCTCTTTTTATAAATAGCGGTGACACAATAAAAGTTGATACGCGAACAAAAGAATATTTGGAAAGAGCATAAAAATAGTCGTTAGTATATAGTATATAGTACATAATTTTTTAACTAGCAAAATATATTACATTTTACTAAATACTATCGACTATTCGCTGTATCTTATATACTAACGACTACAATGGGGGGGTAAATAGTCAGTAAAGTACATTCTATTGCAAATTGCAAAGTGAAAAATGAAAAATGCAAAATTAAGACAGTGAAATGAAGAATAAACTTGGGGAGAAGTAGGAGGTTTGGTAGATATCATTGCAAAGTCAGTAATTACT